>NZ_DBGS01000050.1:0-15733 GCF_002295455.1 Thalassospira sp. UBA848
AGCATATAAACATCGCCCGGCTTCATTTTCCCGGCGTTGTTTTTAATCACGGCCTGAACCGATTCACCCATCGAACCAAGGTGGACGGGCATATGCGGGGCGTTGGCGATCAGAAGGCCTTCCTGATCAAACACCGCACACGAGAAGTCCAGACGTTCCTTGATGTTCACGGAATATGAGGTGTTGGCAAGGGTCACACCCATCTGTTCGGCAATGTTCATGAACAGGTTGTTGAACACTTCAAGCATCACCGGATCGGCCTGGGTACCAATCGCTTCAGTCCGTTTCATCGCGACAACGCGGGTCAGGATCAGATGATCAAGACCATTTACCTTGGCTTCCCAACCCGGATCAATCACGGTGGTGCCGACCGGCTCCACAATCACCGCCGGACCACGCACAGTCGCACCCGGTTTCAGGTTTTCACGTTTGTAGAACGGGGTCTGTTCGGTTTTGCCATCAAATACGACCGGACGGGTCGCAAGTGGCTTGAGCATGACTTCCGCACCATCAAGTTCAGTTGACGACGCCGGGAGACTTTGGGTTTCACCAATGGCTTCAACCGCGACGGCCTCAACCACGAGCGGCTTTTCGCTCATGACAAAGCCGTAACGCTGTTTGTGTTGCTCTTCGAACTGGGCCTTGATGACATCGACATCACCGAAATCAACGATCAGCGGGGTGTCGGTACCGTCATAGCGCAGATGAAGACGTTTCAGCAGGCGGATCTTGTCATCCCCGATGCCCTGCTCTTTGAGTTCAGCCAAAGCATCGACCGCCAGAGCGTCAAGCTGCTTATCGAGATCAGCCAAGCCTTCAGCGGCGAGCTGGCCTTCGACGGCCTGTTCACGCATGGCACGGATATCGGCCAAGCCCATGCCATAGGCCGACAGAACGCCGGCGAACGGATGAACAAAGACCTTGGTCATGCCAAGGGTATCGGCAACCTGACAGGCATGCTGACCACCCGCACCGCCAAAGCACTGCAGAATATAGTCGCTGACATCATAGCCGCGCTGCACGGAAATCTGCTTGATGGCGTTTGCCATGTTTTCAACGGCAATGCGCAGGAAACCCTCGGCGACTTCTTCGGGTGTGCGGACCTGACCAGTGTTCTTTTCGATATCGGCCGCCATGTCTTCGAAACCCTTGCGGACGGCTTCGGCATTGAGCGGTTCGTCACCTTCGGGGCCAAAAACATTCGGGAAGAAGTCCGGCTGGACCTTGCCCAGCATGACGTTGATATCAGTCACCGCCAGCGGACCGCCACGGCGATAGGCCGCAGGCCCAGGATTTGCACCGGCACTGTCCGGGCCAACGCGGAAACGCGCACCATCAAAATGCAGGATCGAGCCGCCACCGGCCGCAACCGTGTGGATTTTCATCATCGGTGCGCGCATGCGCACACCGGCAACCTGGGTTTCAAAATCGCGTTCGTATTCGCCGTCATAGTGCGAAACATCGGTCGATGTGCCGCCCATATCAAAACCGATGACCTGTTTGTAGCCATCCATTTCAGCGGTACGGACCATGCCGACAACCCCGCCAGCCGGCCCAGACAGGATCGCGTCCTTGCCCTGGAACTTGACGGCATCGGTCAGACCACCATTGGATTGCATGAACATCAGTTTCACACCGCCCAGCTCACCGGCAACCTGTTCGACATAACGACGCAGGATCGGCGACAAATAGGCATCAACCACGGTGGTATCCCCGCGCGAGACCAGCTTCATCAACGGGCTGACCTGATGGCTGACGGACACCTGGGTAAAGCCGATGTCACGCGCAACCTTTTCAGCCGCCAGTTCATGGGCGGTATAGCGATAACCATGCATGAACACGATGGCACAGGCGCGAATGCCGCTGTCATAGACTTTCTGCAAGTCCGCCCGCAGGGCATCAAGGTCCATCCCTTCGAGCTCTTTGCCCTGCGCGTCAAAACGGCCAGCGGTCTCGATCACGGTTTCATAAAGCGTTTCAGGCAGGATGATGTTGCGATCAAACAGACGCGGGCGGTTCTGATAGGCCAGACGCAGCGCATCGCGGAAGCCTTTGTTGGTGACCAGAACAGTGCGGTCGCCTTTGCGTTCGAGAAGGGCGTTGGTTGCAACCGTTGTGCCCATTTTGACGGCTTCGATTTTCTCGGCTGGAATTTTCTCTTCTGCCGGGACTTCAAGCAATTCGCGGATGCCCTGAATGGCGGCGTCTTTATAACGCTCGGGGTTTTCCGACAGCAGCTTGTGGGTGACAAGCGCGCCATTGGGCTTGCGGGCAACGATATCGGTAAAAGTGCCGCCGCGATCGATCCAGAACTGCCATTTTGGCTGTCCAGTCGTCTGCGAGTTGGGCGATTTTTGGTCGAGCGGTGCCATGATGCGCACTCCTTCAGGCATCTGTATTCAGAAAATTCGAGTATTTTGGTCAGTTCAAATAATGAACTGTTAGCCACTCATTTGCGTTGGCAGCCATGTGACGATCCCCGGGAAAACGGTGATCAAAAGCGCTGCAAACAACAGCAAGAAGAAGAATGGCAAAGCGGAAACTGCAATCTTGAACAGGTTCTTGCCTGTCAGTCCTTGCAGAACAAAAAGGTTAAAGCCGACCGGTGGTGTGATCTGCGACATTTCGACCACCAGCACCACATAGATGCCAAACCACAACAGATCGATACCTGCCGCCTGCACCATAGGCAGGATCACCGAGGTGGTCAGAACCACCACCGAAATCCCGTCAAGGAAACAGCCAAGGACCACAAAGAAGACGGTGAGGGCCGCCAGCAACGCATATGGCGACAGATCCATATGGGCAATCCATGCGGCCAGTTCACGCGGCACCCCGGTAAAGCCCATGGCAACGGTCAACACTGCGGCCCCTGCAAGGATAAAGCAGATCATGCAGGATGTGCGGGTCGCCCCCATAATGCCATCAAGCAGGCTTTCCTTTGAAAGCGAACCACTAAGACCCGACAGGATCAGCGCACCAACCACGCCAAAGGCCGCAGCCTCGGTCGGGGTGGCAACCCCGCCATAGATCGAGCCGATCACAGCCGCGATCAGAAGGATGACCGGGATCAGACGACCGGATGCGCGAATTTTTTCGGCAAACGGAATGCTGGGTTCGGCGGCTGGCATCTTGTCCTTGTTGATCGTGGCCCAGATGCCAACGAAGCTCATGAACATGATGATCAGCATGGCGCCGGGAATAACACCGGCAATGAACAGACGAGCGATGGAAAGCTCGGCCGAGACACCATAAACAATCAGGATAATCGACGGCGGGATCAAAAGACCCAGCGTGCCGGACCCGGCAAGCGTGCCCAGGATCAGGCTATCGGCATAGCCCTGTTTACGAAGTTCAGGGATCGACATGCGCCCGATGGTGGCCGCTGTCGCGGCCGAAGACCCCGACACTGCAGCAAAGATACCGCAGCCCAGAATGTTTACATGCAACAAACGGCCCGGAAGCTTGTTCAGCCACGGGGCAAGCCCGGTGAACATGTCTTCTGAAAGGCGGGACCGAAACAGGATTTCACCCATCCAGATAAACAGCGGCAGCGGTGCCAAGGACCAGGTCGCAAGGCTTGACCATGCTGTGGTCGCGATGATGGGACCGGTTTGTGCACTGGTGAAAACATCAATGGCAAAAACGCCAATGGCAAAAAGTGCAAGTGCAACCCACAGACCAGCGCCCAGAAACAGGAACAGCAGGCCCATCAGGATAAGACCAATTTGAAGTACGTCCATGACCGCCCCCTACTCGTTCAATTCGTTTGCTTCGCCGCCAACAAAAGCGGGTTCGCGGCCAGCCAGAAGGTCAACAAACGCTTCGAGCAGGGCAATGGTGAAGACAACAAGTCCGAAAGCCATGGCGGTTTGCGGGATCCATAGCGGGAAAGCCAGAACGCCCGGCGACGTATCACCGTATGAAAAGCTTTCCTGTGCCAGAACCGCCATCCACCAGGCGAAGTAACCGGCAAGATAGATCGCAGCCAGCAAGGTGATTGCCTCGATTGTACGGCGGGCGCGCCCTTTAAGGTGCGAAAGAACGATCATGACCCGGATGTGGGTTCCGGCACGCAAGGCCGGACCAAGGGCAAGGAACGTACCGGCAGCCAGCGAAAACCCTGCCAGTTCGTTGGCGTCATGCACGGCGATCCCGACGAGACGCCCCAGCGACTGAGCCAAAATCAGCAGAGCAATGATTACCAAAAACGCGGCCGCCAAAACGGCGCTGAATTTGAACAAATAGTCTAGCAGTCTGCGCACAGCAGTCCCCCTTTCCGCCAACGATCATTCCCAAAGCGAACTATCGCAATCAACGGACAGTAGCATTAAAATGTGCGGATTGTCCGGGACCGAACGGAAGACGAAAACCGTCCGGCCCCGACAAATGGCAAGTACTGATGATCAGTTCTTGAACGCGTCGACGATTGCTTTGCCTTCGTCGCCGGTTTTTTCCAGCCAACCGGCGACCATTTTGTCACCAGCTTCTGCCAGACCGTCTTTGAGTTCTGCACTCGGTGCAGCAACGTTCATGCCGTTTTCAGCCAGGATTTTCTTCTTGGCTTCGGCTTCTGCCATGCTCATTTCCCAACCGCGGGTCTCAGCTTTGGCTGCCGCTTCAAGAACAGCGGCCTGAACGTCTGCTGACAGGCCGTCAAATGCGCTTTCGCTTACGACAACCATGTTTTTCGGCAACCATGCCTGAACGTCGTAGAAGTTGGAAACAAAGTCCCAGGCCTTGGAGTTCGCACCGGTCGACGGCGAGGTGATCATTGCCTCGACAATGCCGGTTGCGAATGCGGTCGGGATTTCCGGAACTTCAACCTGGGTAGCAACCATGCCGGTGAGCGACGCCAGTTCGGACGTGGTCGCGTTATAGGCACGGAACTTGACACCTTCGAGGTCAGCAACGCTGTTGACTTCGTCTGCGGTGTAAAGGCCCTGAGCCGGCCACGGAACAGCATAAAGAACTTTAAGGCCGTCTTCTGCCAGAGCCGCTTCAATGCCCGGACGTGAAACTTCCCAAAGCTTCTTGGCACCTTCATAGGAAGTCGCCAGGAACGGGATCGCATCAACGGTGTAAATCGGGTTTTCGTTGGCCAGCAGCGAAATCAGGGTTTCGCCGATCGGGATCAGGCCACGCTGAACCGAACGTTTGATATCTGCATGCTTGAACAGCGAACCACCGGAATGAACGGTGATGCTCAGTTCGCCACCAGATGCCTCATTCACGTCCTTGGCAAATTCGATGATGTTCTGGGTGTGGAAAGTCGCGTCAGGATACGGGGTCGCCATATCCCAGGTTTCTTCAGCCGATGCAAAGCCAGCCGACATGGTGATCGCTGCAACTGCGACGGTAGAAAGTGCTTTTTTCAACATTTCTCAAGTCTCCCTGTGTGTGATGCAAGCCGATACACGTTTACGCGTATCGAGACTCCAATGTAGCCTCCCGACACATTGATCACATTTTACCGATAAATTGTCAATGTTGATTCATAACTACCATGCAAAAACTGCAACCCAAAAACTGTCAGAAAATGGACTGAAGATCTCTAAGCGTTTGTTAAACCAAAGAAAACGGGCGGCAGTCGATATCAACTGCCGCCCGCAACTTTTTTAGGATCAATAAAGTAAAATCTGCAACGTGATCGCTTTGGGCACCTAGATCGAACTTGCCGCCCGTGATGCCTGATCATACACGCCCGAGATTGCACGCAGGGTTTTGGCAACATCACCGACTTCTTCGCTGTTCACTCCCAGACGCTGGAAGGTTTCAACAAGACAGTCTTCACGTACCTGACGATATTTCTCACACATATCGCGCCCATCGGCCGTGGTTGCGTAATGCACTTCCTTGCCGCGCTTAACCCCTTCGACCAAACCCAGTTTGCGAAGCTTTTTGAGCGAGTAGTTCACAAGATGGCTGTCCTCGACATTAAGGACAAAGCACACCTCAGACAGACTTTTTTCCCGTTCGCGCGAATTAACATTGTGCAGCACCAGAATATCGAGAACCGACACATCAGGCATACCGGCCGCACGCATGCACCGCACCATCCATCGGTTAAACGCATTGCCTGACAGGATCAGCGCAAATTCAAGTTCCGAAAGCTCGGCGGCGCGTTCCGAGACAAGATGTGACGATGAGACGATACGTGTTTTATCAGCCATCCGACGTTCCCCGTTGTCCTGTATGATGAGGTATTGCAGCTATTTTTAACCAATATCACTGCAAGTTTGTCGGCATTTTATCTTGATAAAGGCAGCAGGGCAAACCCCTGCTGCCTTATACTTATCGACAATTCGTCATTAAAGTGCCCGCATACGTTCCAGGAAACCGTCAATCTGGGATCGAAGATCACCACTTTGCGTCCCGAGATTATTGGCCGCATCATTGACATCACCTGCTGCAGCATTCGTTTCTCCGACCGCTGCCGAAACGCCTTGCATTGCCGACGATATTGCCTCGGTCCCCGATGCCGCCTGTTCGACATTTTGCGAAATTTCGCTTGTGGCAACTGTTTGCTCCTCGACCGCAGCAGCAACGGCTGAGGCGCGTTCACTGATATCGGAGATCATTTTGACAATCTCGTCAATTGCGTCGACGGCAAGTCCAGTGGCCTCCTGAATATCGTTGATCTGACTGGTAATATCTTCAGTTGCCTTACCTGTCTGTTTGGCGAGGTTTTTGACCTCGCTTGCAACAACAGCAAAGCCTTTGCCTGCATCACCAGCACGGGCAGCCTCAATCGTTGCATTCAGTGCCAGAAGGTTCGTCTGTTCGGCAATATCGCTGATCAGGCTGATGACCTCGCCAATCTTGATTGCGGAGTCATTTAGCCCCTGAATATTGTCGTTCGTACTGCGCGCACGTTCAGTTGCTGAAACAGCCATGTTTGAGGTTTCCGTGACTTGCCCGGAAATCTCGTTAATGGATGCGGACAGCTCCGTCGCCGCCGTAGCAACAAGCTGAACATTTGATGATGCTTCCTCGGCTCCCGATGATACTGCCATTGATTGATCGGTTGCGGTTTTGGCACTGTCACGCAAGACGTTTGAGACCTGATGAAGTTGCTCGACCGCAGACCCAACATCTGACATCACGGCAACAACGGCCTCGTCGAATTCTTTGATGTACTGCTCCTGGATTTCCATCCGCTTGCGACGTCGTTCATCCTGAGCACGCTGGGCCTCTTCGAGTTTGGCTCGCTCTATCCCGTTCTCGCGGAATACACGCACGGCACGCCCCATCTCGCCGATTTCGTCGGAACGGTTCACTTCATTGATTTCGACATCAAAATCGTTGTCAGCTAACCGGGTCATTTTGCCTGTCAGGCCCGAAATAGCCCTGACGATTGCACCTGACAACAAAAGCGAGAGCCCCAGCAGCGCAACAATGCCTGCGACATACATGACAATAGTTACTGTAAGGCTGGTCGCGGCGATTTGTTCGGCACGCTGCTTTTCCGCTGCTGCGATAGAGCCAATCGCCAAACTGATATCATCAAGAATTGGTTCGGCTTCCGCGTAGAATGCAGAAAGAAATCCCAGTTCTTCCTCGCGCTGAAGGATTTTGGCTGAAAGCGCTTTGAAGTCAGTTACATACGACTTCATGAGGTCTGAGATTCTTGCCTTGTCGTCTGCTGGAATAGCTAATGCAGCCAAAGCTGGCCCGAACTCTGCAAGACGATCATCAATGCGCCCAACATATTTTGGATCAAGCCGGGCGAGAAAATCTTTCTCGTGGCGGCGCATCATCAACATGATCACTGTCAGATTATCTGCGTTGTATTTCTTAAGCGCCTCTTCGACATTGTGTACTGATCCACGAAGGCGCCCCAAAAGGCCCTCTTCTTCGTTCAAGCCGATATCCCGCTGCAGTTCGACAACCGTGGCAAACTTCGCTGTGTAATTCGCAAAAGCTGTTTCAATTTGGGAGATCTGCGCATCAAACGCCCCAAGACTTGGTTCGCGCGACAATTGTTCAAGTCCCGCGATAACACTGGCAACGACATCCGCATGCTGAGCAACGTACTTTTCATCTTTGCGCAGAAGAAAGTCTTTCTCTCGCCGGCGGGCGTTCAGGAAGTCCTTTGAAATAGCATCCGCGACCAACCTGTTATCAAGGGTCATATCGGCAATTGATTGCGCAGATCGTCTTTGATGCTCGGCTGCAAATTGAACCCCACCGACCACAACAAATATTACAAGTGACACGGCACCGATCAGGGATATTTGATAAAGAAGCCTCATTCTGGAAAGAAAATTCATCTCAGCCCCACAGAGATTGATCGCGTTGATGCTACGACACTCGGCTTAGTCATCAGCGCAGATAAAATTCAAAACGAATTGAAGACATCCAAGGGCTTGAAATCGTCGCTTCTGAGAAGTCGCACAGCTTGATTACGATGCAGATCGATCGTTCAAATGTGCCCACCTGCAGTATTTGTCGCCAAGCCAGCTGAATTGGCGCGCCCGTTGTTTCGTCTTGCCTGTGAGTCACATTTGTTTTCAGTCGAAACAAAACAAGGGGGAAGATCACTCTTCCCCCTTGTCTCCATACTCATAGCCTTGCCAATTGCCTCAGGAGATCGAGCGCATTCTGGCAAGGAAGCTGTCGATGCGTTCGCTAAGCCCGTCGCTTTGACGGCCAAGGTTGTCAGCCGACCCGCGCACGTCGTTGGCCGCCTCGCTCGTTTCGGCCACCGCAGTCGAAACGCCTTGCATGGCATTTGAAATTTCGCTGGTGGCAGATGCAGCCTGTTCAACATTCTGGGAAATTTCGCTCGTAGCGACAGTCTGTTGCTCGACAGCAGCCGCCACGGCCGAGGCCCGCTCGCTTATATCGGCGATCATTTGCACGATGCCGTCAATCGCATCGACTGCTGATTGGGTTGCCTGCTGAATATCGTTAATCTGGCTTGAGATATCCTCGGTCGCCTTGGCAGTCTGATTGGCAAGGTTCTTGACTTCGCTGGCGACGACCGCAAACCCTTTGCCGGCATCACCGGCCCGCGCCGCCTCAATCGTTGCATTCAGTGCCAGAAGGTTCGTCTGTTCGGCAATATCGCTGATCAGACTGATGACCTCGCCGATCCGCACAGCAGCAGCGTTCAAACCCTGAATGTCGTCATTGGTTGTTTGGGCACGTTCACTGGCGCTGTTGGCCATATTGGAGGTATCGCTGATCTGTCCGGCGATTTCATGAATGGATGCGGAAAGCTCGGTCGCGGCTGTGGCCACAAGTTGCACATTTGATGATGCTTCCTCGCTGCCTGCGGAAACAGTCGTGGACTGTTCATTGGCCGTGGCCGCACTATTGCGCAAAGCTTCCGACACGGAGTGCAATTGTTGAACCGCGGTGCCGACCTCGCTCATCATCGCGACAACGTCATCATCAAACTCGCGGATGTGTTTTTCCTGCTGTTCAATGCGCTGGCGTTGTTTTTCATCAAGCTCGCGTTGTTGGGCTTCAAGTTTCTGACGCTCTAACCCGTTTTCACGGAACACCATCACAGAGCGGGCCATTTCACCGATTTCGTCCTTGCGGTCGGCCTCATCAAGCTTGACATCAAAGTCGTTTTTGGCCAGTCGGGCCATCTTTGCTGTCAGGCCGGTGATCGCCCGCACAATGGCACGCGCCAAAACAAATGACAGCAAAACCATGATTATCGCGCCAGCGATAAAGATCGCAAAGGTAACCTGAACCCCTGTATGTGCGATTTCCTCAGCCCGCGATTGCATGTTTTCCGCAACCGTCTGAACTTCAACGCGCAGAGTATCGAGAATGGGTTCGACCGCCGCGTAATAGGTACTCAGACGCTTCAGGGATTCCTCGCGCTCAAGGGCTGCCGCAGCAAGCGTTTTGAAATCCTCTACATAGGATTTCATCAGGTTGCCGAGTTGTTCTTTCTTGTCATCCTTGATGCTGCCTGCGCGCTCAAGAGCCGCAGAAAACTGTTTTGCATTCTCTTCGACGCTTTGGACATAGGCCGGATCAAGACGCGCCAGAAAGTCCTTTTCGTCGCGGCGCATTTCTAGCAGCGCAATCGACAAATCCTTGGTGTTGGTCAACCCCAACATCGCTTCCAGCTTGGCAACTTCGCCAAGGGCACCTTCGACTTCTGAGGCCGCATTGCGCATCTCCCCCAGCAATCCGGAACTCTTATCCAGTCCGACCTTGCGCTGTAGTTCTACGACAGTCGCGAATTCGACAACATAATTATCAACTGCTGACTGCACCTGATTGACCTGTTCAAGAAGTGCGCCGAGTTCTTCACGCCCCGAAAGTTTTTCCAACCCGGCGCGAATTGCAGCCGCGGCCTCACCATGGGCGACGACATATTCTTCACGTTTTCGAAGAACGAAATCTTTCTCGTGACGGCGGGCATCAAGAAAGGCCCGCGCAACGTCCCCGACAACTTGGGAATCCTCACTCGCATCCTTGGCGATCACCTGTGCAGACTGACGCTGCTGATCGGCAATGAACTGCGTCGCCCCAACGATGGCGAAAATCACCAACGCTACAAGACTAAGCAGCGATATCTGGTAAAGCAGCTTCATGCGCGACAAGAAAGACATTTTCCACCCCACTTCTTACTTCAGTTTTCTTTATTTCGGTATTTCTTCACCGTATAACATTCTACCATCAGTAGATATCTAAACACTAAAGTATAGACTAATTATTAATTCCCTCTACCTTTGGACATACCCTCTCCGAAATTATGGCATTTCCTTTTAACGGGTGCACACTATGTTTGTGCTCTGGCTAGCGCGTGGCACCTATTCATTGGGATATGGTGCTTCGCAGTGAAACTACAAACAGGGCAATGATCACCCATGAGCATCTGGGGTAAAATAATTGGTGGCACAGCAGGTTTTGCCTTGGGCGGACCACTGGGTGCAATTCTTGGCGCGGCAGCTGGCCACGTCGTTGACAAACTCAAGCACAGTAAAAGCGCAAGCGGCCCTCATATCGGGGGCCCTGATACCAGACAAATCGCTTTTGCCACTGGCGTGATCGTGCTGGCCGCCAAGATGGCCAAGGCCGATGGCCATGTCAGTCGCGATGAAATCAACACTTTCAAACGCGTGTTTCATATCCCGCCGGGCGAAGAGAAGAATGTCGGCCGCATATTTGATATGGCACGCAAGTCATCTGACGGTTTTGAGATTTATGCCCAACAGATGGCCACCATGTTTCGTGGCGAGCGCGCAATCCTTGAAGGCGTGCTTGAGGCGCTCTATCAGATTGCCATGGCCGATGGTGAACTCCATCCGGCAGAACAGAATTACCTCAAAAAGGTCGCCCATATCTTTGGCTTTGCCGATGTTGATTTTGACCGTGTCCATCATGCGTTTACCGCATCAAATGGACCGGATCCCTATGAACAGCTTGGTCTGACCCGTGATGCCAGTGACGACGATCTGAAATCGGCACATCGCAAATTGTCGCGCGAAAACCACCCTGATACCCTTATGGCCAAGGGCATGCCGCCCGAGTTCATCGAACAGGCCAATGAAAAGATGGCGCGGATCAATGCTGCTTGGGATCAGATCCGTAAGGAACGTGGCATCAGATAACCGGCCCCGAATACATCCGCCCGCCAGATCTGCCCCGTCAACAGATGATTTCCCTTGCACCAGCGCCTGATTTGCTGTTTGCAGGGGGCCGGTTATTGTGACCGGATTTAAACTTTCAAGCTTATCGGTTTTTCCATGGCGCCACCGCTGATCAATATAAATGACATTCACCTGACCTTTGGCGGGAACGATTTGTTTTCCGATGTGTCGTTTGCCATCGGGGATCGTGATCGACTGTGCCTTGTCGGGCGTAACGGTGGCGGAAAATCGACTTTGCTGAAAATCATTGCCGGTGAAATAGAACCGGACGGTGGCGAACGTTTTGTTCAGCCGGGCTGCAAGGTGGCCTATCTTAATCAGGAACCGAAATTCGACGGCTATGACACGGTCGAGGATTTTGTTCTTTCGGCCTTGGACGAGCACGAAGAGGAATATTCCTATCGCTCCGACATGTTGCTGGCATCGGTCGATATCGATCCGAAATCCGATCCCAAGCAGCTTTCAGGCGGTGAAGGCCGCCGGGCAGCCATCGCGCGCGCCTTGATTGCGGACCCACAGGTCCTGTTGCTTGATGAGCCGACCAACCACCTTGATCTGCCGACGATTGAATGGCTTGAAGGCGAGATCAAGAATTTCCGTGGTGCTGTTGTCGTGATCTCGCACGACCGTGCCTTCCTCAATGCCGTGTCCAATGGCGTGCTGTGGCTGGATCGCGGTGTGATGCATCAAGGTGCGATCAACTTTGCCAAGTTCGAGGAATGGTCCGAGGAAATCTATCGCAAGGAAGCCGAGGAACGCGCCAAACTTGATAAGCTGATTGCACAGGAAACCGTCTGGTCGGTACAGGGTATTTCCGCGCGCCGCAAACGTAACCAGGGTCGCCTGCGCCGGCTTTATGACATGCGCGCGCAGCGTTCCCAACAGGTTGACCGTATTGGCAATGTATCGCTTGCGGCAGATGCCGGTGAATCATCGGGCAAGGTCGTGATCGAAGCCACTGACATTGCCAAGTCGTTTGGTGACCGCCCGATCATATCGGACTTTTCCACCCGCATCATGCGCGGCGACAAGGTTGGCATTATCGGCCCGAACGGGGCGGGTAAAACCACGCTTTTGAAGATGCTGACCGGCCAGCTTGAACCCGACAGTGGCACGATCAAGATCGGCACCAACCTTAATCCGAGTTACTTCGATCAGAAACGCGCCGCCCTTGATGACGACAAAACCCTTTGGGATACGTTGTGTGATGTTGGCGGTGATCAGGTCATGGTACGTGGCAATCCGCGCCATGTGGTCAGCTATCTGCGTGATTTCCTGTTTGATGAAAAACAGGCGCGAAGCCCGGTTGGCGCGCTTTCGGGCGGTGAACGCAATCGGTTATTGCTGGCCAAGCAATTGGCAAAGCCGACCAATCTTCTGATCATGGATGAGCCGACCAACGATCTGGATATGGATACGCTCGATCTGCTTCAGGAAATGCTGAGCGACTATGAAGGCACGCTTCTTCTGGTAAGCCACGATCGTGATTTCCTTGATCGCGTGGTCACATCCTCCATCGTGATGGAAGGCGATGGGACTGCTATCGAATATGCTGGTGGTTATTCCGACTATATCGCCCAGCGCAAATTGTCGCGCGCCGAGGCGGCCAAGGAAGAAAAAACTGCTGCGAAACAGGTCAAGAAAACAGCGCAGGCCAGCGCGCCCAAGTCAAAGCCATCTGGCAAGCTGAGCTATAAGGACCAGCGCGAATACGATAACCTGCCAGATGCCATGGCCAAACTCGAAAGCGAAATCGCAACTCTTGAGGACGCGCTTTCTGATAGTGACCTGTTCACCAAGGACCCGGACGGCTTCCAGAAGAAGGTGGACCGTCTGGATGCTGCCCGTGCGGAACTGGAATCCTCGGAAGAACGCTGGCTCGAGCTTGAAATGCTGCGCGAAGAACTTGGTCAGGGTTAACCCGAAGCCAAACCATTTCGTGACAGTTTAGGCCAGAGTTGAGAACAACTCATTTGTGCTTCGCGCCAAAACATCGGATCAAGGGATTAGAGGCCGTCTAAAAAGTGGGCGGGCTTGACCATCTGTCTGATATCCTTGATGTCGATACCGCCCCTTTTACCGAAAGGCCTCGTCATGCCGATCAAAGCCTTGCTTATGGCCTTTACTGTCGCCGTCATCTGGGGGGTGAATATGCTGACCGTCAAAGGCGCGGTTGGCGAAATTCCGCCCTTTATTCTGACCGCGATGCGTTTTGCAGCCGTGGCGATCCTGTTGATTCCATTCACACAGGTACCGCGGGGGCGTATCGGAAAACTCGCGCTTATTTCGGTAACATTCGGCGGACTGCATTTTGGCGTTCTGTTTTATGCCCTGTCGATGATTGATGCGGGTCCAGTCGCCGTCATCATCCTTCTGGGCGTACCGTTTTCATCTATGCTTGCGACCTATTTCTTTAATGATCGACTGGGATGGAAACGGCTTTCGGGCATGGCACTGGCCTTTATCGGTGTGACCATCATGTTCTGGGATCCGACCATGACAGAGCTGCAATTGCCGCTGTTACTCGTGGTGTTTGCATCCTTCATGTGGGCGGTTGCCAATGTCATGATCAAGAAACTGGGCGACATCGACACCTTTCAGCTTAATGGCTGGATGGCGTTGATGGCAGCGCCGCAACTATTGGTCTTGTCACTGATCTTTGAACCACATGCCTTTCAGGCGATTGCCGAAGCAAGCTGGGTGGCGTGGGCCAACCTGACATTTACCGTCGTGATGTCTTCTATCGTTGCCTATGGTTTTTGGTATCACTTGCTGAAAACTCAGGATGTGAATGTGGTGGTTCCCTGGATGCTTCTGGCACCCGTGGTCAGTGTTATCGGCTCGCTCGTTGTATTTGACGAACAGTTCTCGCTGCTTAAAATTATCGGCAGTATCGTTGTTCTGTGCGGTGTGGCTGTCATCATGCTGCGCAAGCCGGTACAGCGCAAAGCACAAGGGATGGACTGATCCCAATGGGGAACGACTTGCATAACAACAGCTTGCAGGGATGCATCATTTCCCATCCCTCCCCCAATTTAGGTGACCGCCCTGATGGCTGCCCAATTGACATATTGGTTTTGCATTACACCGGGATGCAATCAGGCCAAGCCGCACTTGATCGCCTGTGTGACCCGGACAGTTCTGTTTCCTCGCACTACCTGATCGAGGAAGATGGCCGCATCTTTGGGCTGGTGGACGAAGAAAAGCGCGCATGGCATGCGGGCGTCGGGGTGTGGCAGGAATGCCGGGATGTAAATTCCCATTCCGTCGGGATCGAGATCGTCAATCCCGGGCATGAATATGGCTACCGCCCCTTCCCCGAAATTCAGATTAAATCGGTTATCGACCTGACCAATGATATCCTTGCGCGCCATGACATTCCGGCAAGCCGGATCATTGGTCATTCGGATATGGCCCCGAACCGCAAGGACGATCCGGGCGAACTTTTCCCATGGCAGCAACTGGCTGAAAACGGCATTGGGCTTTGGCCCGGATGCGGTGGCATTCCGGGCATCCCTTCCGACATGATCGAAGCGCCAGCCAACCCGGACGAATTTCATGCCCTGCTTGATGCCATCGGCTATGGCCCGGCAGCCAGCAAAGAAGACCGGACCAAACGCACCATCGCCTTCCAGCGTCACTGGCGCCAAAACGATATTTCCGGCAAGGTCGACGGCGAATGCGTTGCCATTGCCAAGGTCCTGACCAGCGCGATTGCCGGCTAAGCAACCTAAGCCGCATCGCTTTTTCTTGACGCCATCAATGATGTGACCTACATCCCGATCACCAGATGGCCGGATGGCTGCCCTGATTGCTTGCAATCGGGGAGGAAAGTCCGGGCTCCACGGAAACACGGTGCCAGATAACGTCTGGCGGGGGCGACCCTAGGGAAAGTGCCACAGAAAGGATACCGCCGGATCGCGCAAGCCATCCGGTAAGGGTGAAAGGGTGCGGTAAGAGCGCACCGGTCCTTCAGCAATGCGGGACGCATGGCAAACCCCACCGGGAGCAAAACCTAATAGGAATGGTCGGCCGGATGCTTCGGCATTGTCGGCAGGTGAGTTTTCGCACCACCATTCGGGTTGGTTGCAGGAGGCGTTCGGCGACGG
>NZ_DBGS01000032.1:0-43221 GCF_002295455.1 Thalassospira sp. UBA848
CCGGTCATGCCGGCACCGAAGTTTTCACCAACGGAGCCAAGAATGACAGCCGTGCCGCCGGTCATGTATTCACAACCGTTCGAACCACAGCCTTCGACCACAACGGTCGCGCCGGAGTTACGCACACAGAAACGTTCACCGGCCTGACCCGCAGCAAACAGCTTGCCCGAGGTCGCACCATACAAAATGGTATTGCCGATGATGGTGTTTTCGTTGGTCTTAAGCGAACTGCTTGGCCGCGGACGCAGAACAATCGTTCCGCCCGACAGACCCTTGCCGACATAGTCGTTGGCATCGCCCTGTACTTCGATCTTGAGCCCCTGCACGGCAAAGGCACCAAGCGACTGACCAGCTGATCCGCGCAGACGGACATGCAGATGGCCCGGTTTCAGGCCGGTCATGCCGTATTTCTGCGTGATCAGTGACGACATCCGGGTCCCGATCGCACGCTGGGTGTTCTGGATGTTGTACTGCAGCTGCATCTTTTCGCCGTCTTCAAGAAGCGGACGGGCATCCTTGATCATTTGGGCATCAAGGGTGTCAGGCACTTCGTTGCGGCCTTCGATGGTGCAGAAACGTGCATGGTCACCGGCATCGGCCTGTGCCAGAAGCGGGTTAAGGTCAAGGTCAACAAGGTCTTTGGCGCCACGATGAACCTGATGGAGCAGGTCCGAACGGCCAATGACCTCTTCAAGACGGGTATAGCCAAGCTCGGCCAGAACGTCTTTGACTTCCTCTGCCATGAAGGTGAACAGGTTGACCAGCTTGTCTGCGGTGCCGACAAACTTGGCACGCAGCGCCGGATCCTGGGTACAGACACCGACCGGGCATGTGTTGGAATGGCACTGACGGACCATGATGCAACCAAGCGCAATCAGGGATGCGGTGCCGATACCGAATTCCTCGGCACCCAGCATCGCGCCCATCACGATGTCACGGCCGGTTTTGAAACCACCGTCAACGCGCAGCTTGACCTTGTCACGCAGGTTGTTGAGCGTCAGAACCTGGTTGACTTCCGACAGGCCCATTTCCCATGGCACACCAGCATATTTGATCGAGGTCTGCGGGCTTGCACCCGTACCGCCGTCATACCCGGAAATCAGGATCACGTCGGCTTTTGCCTTGGCAACGCCAGCAGCAATCGTCCCGACACCCGAACGCGATACCAGCTTCACGCAAACGCGGCAGCGCGGGTTGATCTGTTTAAGGTCATAGATCAGCTGTGCCAGATCTTCGATCGAGTAAATGTCATGGTGCGGCGGCGGCGAAATCAGGGTCACACCCGGCGTTGCATGACGCAGCTGGGCGATTTCGACCGTGACCTTGAAGCCCGGCAACTGACCGCCTTCGCCCGGTTTTGCACCCTGGGCAACCTTGATCTGGATTTCCTCGCAGTTGTTTAGGTATTCGGCAGTCACACCGAAACGACCGGATGCAACCTGCTTGATCGAGGAACGCGCATTGTCACCGTTCGCACGCGGACGGAAACGTTCACGCGACTCACCACCTTCACCGGAGTTCGATTTCGCACCGATGCGGTTCATGGCAATCGCAAGCGCTTCGTGTGCCTCGGTCGACAGCGCACCATGGGACATGCCCGGGGTGACGAAACGTTTGCGGATTTCGGTGATGCTTTCGACCTGATCCTGACGCACGCTTTCGCGGTCAGAACGGAAATCAAGCAGATCACGCAGATGCAGCGGTTCACGCGAACGCAGACCTTCGGAGAATTTCTTGAAGGAATGATAGCTGCCCGTCGTAACTGCAGACTGCAACGTATGGATCAGCGGACCGGTCCAGACATGGCGTTCGCCACTGCGGCGGTATTTGTAAAGACCACCGACAGGCAGAACCACAACATTGCCGTTAAAGGCTTCTTTGTGCTGGGCGATGGTACGGCGCTGGATACCCTGAAGGCCAATCCCCGAAATGCGCGATGGCATGCCCGGGAAGAATTCCGCCACGAGGGATCGCGACAGGCCGATACTTTCGAAGTTATAGCCCCCGCGATAGGAACTGATGATCGAAATACCCATTTTCGACATGATCTTGAGCAGACCAGCATCGATTGCGGCCTTGAAGCGCTGCATGACTTCGGCGGTGCTGTTCACATTGGGGAACAGGCCGCGTGCATAACGGTCCAGCAGACCTTCCTGCGCAAGATAGGCGTTAACCGTGGTTGCACCCACACCGATCAGAACGGCGAAGTAATGCACATCCATGCATTCGGCAGAGCGAACGTTGAGCGAGATATAGGTCCGCAGCGACGTCTTGACGAGGTGGCTGTGAACACCACCGGTCGCAAGGATCATCGGGATCGCCGCACGGGTTTCCGAAATGCCTTCGTCGGTCAGGATGACGTGCAGGGCACCACCGCGCACAGCTTCTTCGGCTTCGCGCTGAATGCGCGAGATTGCTTCGCGCAGTGCCATCTGACCACCATTGATGTCAAAGGTGGTGTCGATTTCAACAGCGCTGTCACCCATATAGCCACGCATCGCGTCATATTCGGCGTTGGTCAGAACCGGGCTTTCAAGCTGGAGCAAGTCACACTGGCTTTCATCCTCGTCAAGGATGTTGCCAAGGTTGCCCAAACGGGTTTTCAGGCTCATGACGCGCGCTTCACGAAGGCTGTCGATCGGCGGGTTGGTCACCTGCGAGAAGTTCTGACGGAAGAAGTGATGCAGGCCACGATAACGATCCGACAAGATCGCAAGCGGGGTGTCATCGCCCATCGAGCCAATGGCTTCCTTGCCATCCTCACCCATCGGATGGAGGATCAGTTCAAGGTCTTCGTGCGTGAGGCCCATCGACTTCTGCAGACGCAGCAGGCGTTCTTTTTCAAGTTTCACGGGTTCCGCCTGTTCGGGCGAAATCAGATCATCAAGAACCTTGGTGCGACCGACCCACTTTGACCAGTCGCGACGTGCGGCCAGCTGGTCTTTCAGTTCGGCATCATGAAGCAGCTTGCCCTCTTCGAGGTTAACCGCAATCATCTGCCCCGGGCCGAGACGGCCTTTTTCAACGCAGGCTTCTTCATCGATATGAACCATGCCGGCTTCGGAACCGGCAATCAGGAGACCATTGCCCGTAACGGCATAGCGCAGCGGACGCAGACCGTTACGGTCCGTACCACCCATCAGCCATTTGCCGCCATAAGCCGCAAGTGCTGCCGGGCCGTCCCACGGTTCCATCACGGCGTTGCAGTAGGCATAAAGGTTCTTGTAGCTGTCTGGCGTGGACGCCTTTTTCGACCAGGCTTCCGGCACCATCATGGTTTTGACCATCGGCAGGTCACGACCAGCACGCACCATCAGTTCGAACACGGCATCCAAAGCCGCCGAGTCCGAAGACCCCGGCTGGATCACGGGCTTGAGGTCATCGATGCTGTCGGCATAGGCATCATGTGCCATGCGCGCTTCGTGGCTTTTCATCCAGTTGACGTTGCCGCGCAGCGTGTTGATTTCGCCGTTATGGGCAAGAACACGGAACGGCTGTGCCAACGGCCAGCTCGGGAAGGTGTTGGTCGAGTAACGCTGGTGATAAACGCAGAAGTTCGAAATGAAACGATCATCGCGCAGATCGGGATAGAAGGTATCAACGTCCTCGGCCAGGAACATGCCCTTGTAGATCACCGAACGGCACGACATCGAGCAGATATAGAAATCCTTGATCGCCTCGGAAAGCACGGCCTTCTCGATGCGACGACGGATGGCATAAAGGTCGATTTCAAACTTTTCTTCGCTGACATCGCTGCGCACGCCAATCAGGACCTGCTCGATTTCCGGGCGGGTCTGGTTGGCTTTTTCACCGATGACCGACACATCAACCGGCACCTGACGCCAGCCAAGAATGCCGTAACCCTGCTTGAGGATTTCGGTTTCGACAATCGCACGGCAACGTTCCTGTGCGGCCATGTCGATACGCGGCAGGAAGACCTGACCAACAGCGATCAGGCTGTCAGGCGCTTCCTGATTGATGACTTTAAGATAGGCCTTGAAGAAGTCCTGCGGGATCTGAAGGTGGATACCCGCGCCATCACCGGTCTTGCCGTCGGCATCAACAGCACCACGGTGCCAGATGGCCTTAAGGGCTTCGATCCCGGCTTCGACAACTTCACGGCGCGGTTTGCCGTCAATGGCACCGACCAGACCCACACCACAGTTGGCATGTTCTTCTGCCGGATCATACATCCCGCTGGCTTCAAGATGAGCCGCGTTCTTTTCAAAACGGGCGATGTCACTTGCGCCCTTGCTGTGAACGATCTTGTTCATAACTCTTTCTCCTAATGCGGCAGCGGGATTAAGCGGCAGCTTCTTTGCGCGCCAGCAAATATTCATCAATCCGGTCCGCCGCATCGCGACCATCACGAATTGCCCAGACCACAAGCGATGCACCGCGGGCAATATCGCCAGCAGCAAACACACCATCCAGATTGGTCATCATGGTACGGAAGTCGATTTTGACCGTTCCCCAGCGCGACACACCGAGTTCCGGTGCATCAAACAGGGTCGGCAGGTCTTCGGGTTCGAAGCCAAGCGCCAGAATGACCATATCGGCATCCATGGTGTAGCTCGAACCTTCGATGATTTCCGGGCTCTGGCGGCCACCGGCATCCGGGGCACCAAGGCGCATCTTGACCGCGCGCACACCGGTTACCTTGTCATCGCCGACAAAGGCTTCGGGGTTTGTCAGCCAGACAAACTCGACACCTTCTTCCTCGGCATTGGCCACTTCGCGCTGGGAGCCCGGCATGTTTGCCCGGTCACGGCGATAAAGACATTTGACCGATTTTGCACCCTGACGGATCGCGGTACGCACACAGTCCATGGCGGTATCACCACCACCAATGACGACCACGTTTTTGTCCTTGGCATTCAGCGTTCCGTCTTCATAGGCCGGAACCTTGTCGCCCAGACCATGACGGTTGGACGTTGTCAGGTATTCAAGTGCAGGATAGACGTTCTCAAGACCGGCCCCCGGCAGTTTCAGTTCGCGGGCCTTGTAAACGCCGGTTGCGATCAGAACGCTGTCGTGTTTTTTGCGCAGGTCTTCGAGGGTGGCATCGCGGCCAACTTCGAATTCGGTGTGCATGACAACACCACCTTCCTCGAGAAGCTTCACGCGGCGTTCAACCACATCCTTTTCAAGCTTGAAGCCCGGGATACCATAAACCAGAAGCCCGCCCATGCGGTCATAACGGTCATAGATATGGACTTCATATCCTTTGAGGCGCAGCTGTTCAGCCGCTGCCATACCGCCCGGGCCACCGCCGATGATACCCACCGACATGCCATTTTCCTTGCCCGGCACCGGGGCCTTGACCCAACCGTTTTCAAACGCGGTATCGGTAATGTATTTTTCGACCGAACCAATGGTGACCGCGCCATGGGTCGATTGTTCGATCACGCAGTTGCCTTCACACAGGCGGTCCTGCGGGCAAATGCGGCCGGTTACTTCCGGCATGTTGTTGGTTGCAGCCGAGATGGCATAAGCCTCCTCAAGGCGACCTTCGGTGGTCAGGCGCAGCCAATCGGGAATGTTATTATAAAGCGGGCAATGTGCCTGGCAGAAGGGCACACCACACTGCGAGCAACGCGCGGACTGGTCCGCGGCACTCTGGTCCTCGAACGGCTCGTAAATTTCATTGAAATCCGTGCGGCGCTCGGACGCTTCTCTTTTGTGCGGATACTTTTGTTCAAGATGAACAAACTTCAGCATCTTTTCTGTCATGACGGCCCTCTGGAAGGGTTTTATGTTGCGGGTTTTGCTCTGTATACGTGTCAAACAGGCAAGAATCCAGTATAAAATATCATTTACGTCAATAATGCTGACGTAAATATCCAGATTATTTTTCCGGTTTTTCGCGAAACCCCATTGAAAACCGCTGTAACATTGTTTCAATAGTACCATAATGGTACTATTTATGCGTTTCGCCAAAATGGGCTAAACTGCTATAAGCGATCAGTTTTTGCAGCGAACAGGCACAGAGGCGGGCGTGACACTACAGCACATAATTCTTCTGGCAGTCGTTCAGGGGATCACCGAATTTCTCCCGATCAGCTCATCTGGCCATCTGGTGCTGGCCCCTGCCATCACCGGCAGCGCGGATCAGGGTTTATTGGTAGACGTCGCCGTCCATGTCGGCACTTTGGCTGCTGTTTTGATCTATTTCTGGCGCGATGTGTTCGCCATGATCGGCGGATTCGTCCGGCTGCTTACCGGGCGAATCAATGCCGGCGCCCGCCTTGCCATTCATATTGTGCTCGCCACCATCCCCGTGATTGCTGTCGGATTCTATTTCAAGGTCTCTGGCATCGAGGAACAGCTGCGCTCGATTGAAATCATTGCCTGGACCACGCTTGGCTTTGGCGTGTTGCTTTGGATTGCGGACAAGGTCGGCATGACAATCAACCGCCTTGAGCATATGCGCTGGGGTGGTGCGTTGTTTATTGGCCTTGCACAGGTTCTTGCCCTTGTTCCCGGTACCAGCCGTTCGGGCATTACGATGACGGCGGCCCGCTTCATGGGGTATGAACGCGCGGACGCAGCACAGTTTTCCATGCTGATGTCGATCCCGGTGATCCTTGGTGCCGGTTTGCTGGCTGGGATCGATTTGCATCAGGCCGGTGACATCAACCTGACCGAGGATGTCCTGCTGGCGGCTGGCTTGTCCTTTATCACCGCACTGATCGCCATTGCCCTTCTGATGAGCTGGCTGAAACGGTCAAGCTTCACCCCCTTTGCCATTTATCGCATCTTGCTGGGCGGCGGGCTTCTGGTATGGATTTACGTCTATGGCGGCACACCCCTGCCCTTTCTGAGCTAAGCCAAGCAGCCACCACCCCTTATCCGATCCTTAAACGAAGTGCCTGACATGTATCTGCGCCCCCTTGATCCGATGGCCGATGGCCCGGACCTGCACGTTATTTTTGGTGACGCTGAGTGTTGCCTTTGGCTACCTGATCCCGCCTTCCCCGATCTCGAAACCACCATCGCCAATCTGAAAAGCGAGACTGAAGGGTTCGAGGCAACATCCTGGGTTGTGTGCGAAACACCCGATGGACCGGCCCTTGGTCGCATTGCGCTTTATAACACCGGGCGGGACAAGGATATCTGGGAAGCGGCCTGCATGATCGCCCCCTCTGCCCGCGGGCAGAACTATGCGGCGCGCGGATTGGCTGCGGCGATTGACGATCTGTTTGCCAAAACTTCGGCGCGCCGGGTTTTTGCCGATATCGACCCGGACAATCACGCATCACAAAAGACGTTTGAAAAACTGGGCTTTACCCGCGAAGGCGTTTTGCGCGGCGAATGGGAAACCCATATCGGTATCCGCGATTCCGTGATTTACGGATTGCTGCGCACCGATCCCAGGCCGGACATCCCGGGCATGCCAGAACTGCTTTCCCGCCACTAGTCCTGCCAGATCGGGCCGCCGGACAGAACGATTTGCGCGCGCGCCGGGTCTTCGGGGGCGTAATCCGAATCCTCGACAAAGCGCATCAGGAACGGCTCATGCGACAACAGGAATTCAAGGGCACCGAGTTGCACTTCGGTTGATCCGATCCCCGCTTTGAGGTCATCAAGCCCCATACCGGTTTGCGCGATCAGTCCTTGCAACAATTCTTCATCGCCCGCGATATGGGCGATGGCGTTGATGGCCAGTGTTTCGGCTGCGTCCTTGTTCATGGTTTCGAATGCCTGCCTGAATGCGTTGTTATTTGAACCACTGGGCCTTGGCCATGGCGCGCCAGATCACAAGACCGGCAATCACAATCACACCGGCGGCAATCCCGCCAAGACCATTGCCCGCCATCAGCACCAGTCCCCAAAAACCGACTGTGCCAAAGCCAATCGCCAGACTAAGAAAGGCTGATTTGGTCAGGGTGTCCTGATTTTTCTGGGCCATTTCGGCGCGCTTGATTTCATCGACGATCTCGTACCAGGCCAGTTGCTGCCAACGGGAGTATTTCAGCCCCTTGCGCGGACCCTTGCGCAGGAATTCATCAAGCTGCTTGACGATATTGGCCGCGCGCTCTTCGGGGGCAACATATTTGCCAATCCGTTCTTTCTTGCGCGGGCCTTCATCTTCTTCATCTGGTAGCGGCATAGGGCGGCCTGACACGTGATTGCGGCGATGCGTTATGGATAGGGGCCATGTGCTTTACATCCGGTAAACACCAGGGGCCAAACTCATGCACATGACCGGTCCGGCAACTGATTTGCATGGGCTACTTTGTCGCAAAGCCACACAAATCGCGGAGGCCCGAGCGATTATGTGAATGAATTTGGCCCCTGTGACTTGCGCCTCTGCCAGTGTCGCAGGACCGCCTTTTCGACTTCGACCAGCACAAAGACGCTGAACCCGACCCCAACCGCCAGCGTCCAGCCAAGCGGCGAGATCGCAGCACTTTCAAACAGATACTGCATCGGCGGGGCATAGGTGTAGATCAGCTGGAAAACCACAACCAGCGCCACGGCAATCAGCACCGCCCGACTACCAGTCAGACCCTGCTTGGTAAGCGCCGATGCAGTCAGGAAGCGCGTATTGAAAAGATAGAACAGTTCAAACATCACAAGCGTGTTGACCGCCAGCGTGCGCGAAACTTCAAGCCCCGCGCCCCGGTTCTGGGACCAGACGAACACGCCGAAAACGCCACCCACCAGAATGAGCGAGACAAAAACAGTCCGCCAAATCAAAAAGCCCGAGAGCAAGGGCGCATCCCGTCGACGCGGCTGACGTTTCATGACGTTATTTTCGGCCGGCTCAAACGCAAGAGCCAAGGCCAGCGTCACAGCGGTGATCATATTGACCCACAGAATTTGCGGGGCGGTGATGGGCAACAATTGGCCAAGGGCCAGCGCCATAACGATGGTAAGCGCCTCTCCGCCGCTGCTGGGCAGGATGAACAGGATTGATTTGACCAGATTGTCGTAAACCGTTCGGCCTTCCTCCACCGCGGCGGCGATCGAGGCGAAATTATCATCAACCAGCACCATTTCGGCGGCTTCCTTGGCGGCCTCGTTACCCTTTTGGCCCATGGCAACCCCGACATCGGCGCGTTTCAGCGCCGGGGCGTCATTAACCCCATCGCCGGTCATGGCGACGACATGGCCTTCGGCCTGCAGAGCCTTGACCAGACGCAGTTTATGTTCGGGACTGGTGCGGGCAAAAACATGGGACTGCCGGGCCACGCTTCGCAGCGCTTCATCATCAAGCGCGTCCAGTTCATGGCCACTGACCACGCGTTCACCATCACCAAGGCCCAGTTGCCGGGCAATGGCACCGGCGGTGATCGCATGGTCGCCCGTGATCATTTTAACAGTGATCCCGGCAGCACGGCATTTGGCAACGGCAGCGATGGCTTCTTCGCGCGGCGGGTCGACCAGACCATAAAGGCCAATCAACACCAGATCCTGTTTGACGTCATCAAACACCAGCTGGTGATGGTGGTTGTGGGTCGGGCGGAACGCCAGTGCAAGAACCCGTTGACCATTTTCGGCCATTTCCTGCATGCGGTCTTCCCAATAGGGGCGGTCAAGGACCTCCTGATAATTGGGTCCGCCCTGAGAGTTGCACATGGCAAGAATACGTTCCGGCGCCCCTTTGACATAGATAAAGCCATGGCCTTCGGCATGGTGATGCAGGGTCGCCATGAAACGATGTTCGGATTCAAACGGGATGACGTCGTGGCGCGGCAATTGACGGTTTTCGGCACCGGGTTCGAGTTCGGCCTTCATGGCAAGGGCAACCAGCGCGCCTTCGGTCGGATCGCCATCAACTACCCACTGACCATCATCCTCATGCAGACCGGCATCACTGCAAAGCAATGCCCCACGCGCCATTTCGGTCAGCCCCGGATGATCATCAAGCGTGACCGGTTTGCCATCGAGTTCAAAACCGCCTTCGGGGCGATAGCCGGTGCCAGTCACGGCATAAAGATGCTTGCCGGTAGCAAGGGACTGCACCGTCATTTCGTTGCGCGTCAACGTGCCGGTCTTATCCGAACAAATGACACTGACCGATCCCAATGCCTCTACGACGGGTAAACGGCGAATGATGGCGCGCCGCGACGCCATGCGCTGCACGCCGGTGGCAAGCGCGATGGTCATGATCGCGGGCAGGCCTTCGGGGATGGCGGCCACGGCCAGTGCGACAGCCCCCACAAACATGTCGGCCGCCACCCGTCCATGTACCCAGACACCAATGGCAAAGGTGACACAGGCCACCGTCATGATCGCCGCGCTCAGCTTGCGCCCGAAGGCCGACATTTGCCGCAGAAGCGGTGTGGTAAGGGTACTGACTTCGGACAGAAGCGCACTGATGCGGCCAATTTCGGTTTTGGCCCCGGTGGCCACAACCACGCCGCAGCCCTGCCCGTGGGTAACCATGGTGCCGGAATAGGCCATGGAAAAACGATCGCCAAGGGCTGTGTCCTTGGCCACGGAGGAAATGTCCTTGTCGACCGGGACAGATTCGCCCGTCAGAATGGCTTCCTGAACCTGCAGGCCCTTGACCCGGATCAGGCGCAAGTCGGCCGGGACCTTGTCCCCTGATTGCAGATGGATGATATCGCCGGGCACGACATCTTCGGCGGGGATTTCAGTTTTGCGGCCATCTCGCTCGACGATGGCGGCAAGCGAAAGCATATTGCGGATCGCTTCAAGCGCGCTTTCCGCCCGGCCTTCCTGAACAAAGCCGATGATGGCATTGACCACCACCACCGCCAGAATGACAGACGTATCCACCCAATGCCCCAGAACGGCTGTGACAAGGGCTGCCAGCAGCAGGACATAAATCAGCACATTGTTAAACTGTGAAAGAAACCGGATCAGCGGCCCGCGCCGACGTGGCGGGGCCAACCGATTGTGCCCGTATTGCGCCAGACGTTTCGATGCTTCTTGCGGATCAAGGCCTTGGGAGCTTGTTTGGAAATCATCAAGCGTCTGCTCGGCGGGCAAAGCATGCCATGCCCCGTCTGCTTGCACCGGGTCCGTTGAAATCTCAGCGGGTTTGGCGACGACTTTGTTCATGGCAATGCGAGCCTTTTGATTGCGCATTCAGCGCACCGCAGATCGTATCGCACCGCAGCATTGCTTACAAGAAGTCACCACGGGGAAATTAATTGGCTCCGTGTCTTTGCGGGAAACGAATTTATATCAATGACTTCTGATGGATATTCTTTTCGCCCGGTTCTTTGTGCGCTGAACAAACCTAAAAACCAGCAAAGAGGCACCACACATGCTATTATGATTGCTCACAAGCCGGAAATTCAGATGTCGCGCAGATTAAGATTTTTGGGATTTGTTCTGTGTGTATTGCCATTGATATCATCATCGGCAAGCGCATCTGACGACGACAGCACCGAAATCGTCGCTGCCTGCAGTCCGTGGCCACCCTATGTTGTCGATGGGAAGCTTCCAGGTGGTATTCTTGTCGATTATGTCCAAGAGCTCATGACATCATTCGGGTATGAAGTCAGGATAGAGGTCTTTCCATGGAAGCGCGCAATTGATGCCGCACGCAATGGTGACGTCGATGTCATATTCTGCGCCGAATCCGGTCAGGCGATAAATTATGGGCTGAACTACGAGTTCCCAATTCTGGTCAGTGACACCATTTTACTGTCCCACCGCGAGTATCCGCTGGAGGCCAACGAACTGTGGAACCACCGCATCGCTGTTGGCGCTGGCTATTGGTATGGTGACGTTTTTGAAAGCCGCCGTGACGATGTTGACACCATCGAAGTCGTAGATGACTTAACCATCTTGCGGATGATCGCCAAAAAGCGGGCTGATGGCGGATTGATGGAGAAGGCAGTGGCCGATACCCTGCTTAATACCTATCCGGAATTGGGGGATATGGTTCACATAAGCAAAATGCCCGTCGCGACACAGACATTTTACTTTGCGACATCACCAAATTCAAAAATCGACATGCGTATTTTGCGCCGCCATTTAACCCAGAGAGATCCTTCTCCGATCATACAGCAGGTTGAACCCACCACAAATTGAAGCCGGTCACGCTTAGCTGACAGCGAGAACGGCGACTGCAATCACGCCAAAAGCAATCAAGTGGACCATCATCATTCTCCTCGTTTGTAGAACCACACAGGCGCACAGAGCAGACCTGCGCGTGGAACTTTGAATGATGCATCTCAAAGCAGGGGATTTGATGACCGGATTTCGGCAATTTCATGCCGAGCGCGCAAACCGCATTCCGGGTGAAAGATGCGATGGTGCGGGCGGCCGGACTTGAACCGGCAAAGCCTTAGGGCTGACGGATTTTAAGTCCGCTGCGTTTACCAATTTCGCCACGCCCGCGACGCGCGATGGACCGGCCAGAGCCGATGCAAAGCGTTCTAGCGCGGCTTGGTTTTTGACGCAACATCCTATTGGCTCTTGTTGTCTGCTTTCCCTGTCTTTGGCCGATCAGGCATCAATGGGGCAGAACTGCCCGTCTTTCTCCATATTCCCTGCATTTTCGTCTGTCACGCTGGATAACTGACCCGAACCGAGATGTTTAACGTCAGATGCACAGGCGCTTTCAAACTGCCGTGATTGCCACGGCCTGTCTGGCGGCCATTACCGATGCCCTGTACCGCGAGACACGCCAGCCCCCCATCATAGCGCAGGCCTTTGCCCGCGATGATGCTGCTCGGCCAGATGCACCGGTCCTGCGAAACAAGACAACCACACGCACAGAAAACCAGCGCCGGCATATGAACCGGCTTTACGACAAAATGGACGATGACCTTTATGACAGCAGGCTCGCCCCGCTTTTGTCTGAAAGCTTTCTTTCCCCACCGCAACAGGCGACCGAAAACCTGCAATTTGGCATGGGCACACCGACACCAAGCGAGATCCTTGCCGGTCGCGCCGCGCTGTCATCGCTTGCGCGCAGGATTGATTTTGACAGTGCTGCAGGCACCTTTCCCACCCAATCACGCAATGTGCGCGTCCCAATTAGCATCTGGCTTGCGGGCAATCATTCCGCGCTTGAGAACCGCATCACCGGTTCAGGATATGATCCGGGTTTAAGCGGCGACACCATATCGCTTGATAGCGGGGTTGATTATCTGGTTGATGACGGGCTCGTGCTTGGCATGGGGATCGGCTGGGGCAGTACTGTTGGGGAATCAAGCACCAGACAGTTGCGCTATCGCGAAAACAATCTTGCTCTGTCACCTTACTTTGTATCGCGCATAACAGATTGGTTTAACCTGCGCGGCAGTATCAGCCTTGGTCAAAGCACCATTTCGCAGTCCCCGACTGGCTTGGTTCCCGACAATCTGGACTATGCCGAAACACTTGATAGTACCAGCATTTCAAACAGTATCGGGTTCGGGACCGATTATGAATTTGGCGCAGTGCCGCTTCGCATCCAGCTTGAAGGCGACATGGTCACAGCCCGTGAATATATTGATGCCGCGCGCGCCACTGACGGAGGCCTTGTGCCGGGGAATATCGCCACCACCCGGCTTTTTGATACCTCGGTTGAGGCCCGCTATCGGCTTGGCTTTGGCAATCATGAAATCATCCCGTTTGCAGGACAGGAACAGACAATATCGCTGCTGAACCAGGATTACGGACGCAGCGGATCAAGGCGGTATTATGCCGGTTCGGATTATGCCTATGATCTGTTGAACTTTGATCTGAGCGTTCTGGGCTTTCGCGATATTGCCACCGGACAGCAAGACATCACCGGCATTCGGACGGAGTTTTCACTGACCCATGATGTTGCGCGCTCATCGATGATGCTTGAACCATTTGTCAGCATTGAAAGCACCAATCTGTATCTTGATACCGGCGGCGGCATCACCCAGCAATGGAGCCGCTTTCCCGCCAGCGTCAGCTTTGAGCTGCGGCGCAAACTGACCTATGAAGTTCAGCACGGAGACTACACCGGCCTTCTGAGCATTGATGTGCCATTCTAGGACCCGCCGGTCCGATGTAGCGGAAATAATGCCGGTGCCTGGCGCTTTAGCCCATCTTGCTATTGGCGATAACGGCGCTGACAGGTAGGGTGCAAAACCATTGAACGTTACCCCGCATTTCATCAGGGCCGCGCCATGACAAAACCAGATCAAGTTGCCGCAAACAGCGACCAGGAAACGGACCTGACACCGCCGGTTTTTGACCATGCCTTTCAAAAGCAGTTCATTGACCTTTTGCTGTGGCGTCGCGATGTCCGGCGGTTTCGCACAGACGCGATCCCGCAAGAAGATATCGACGACCTGATCAAGGAAGCGTGTCTGGCGCCATCCGTCGGCAACTGTCAGCCATGGCGTTTTGTAAAGGTCAATGATCCCGAACGCCGCAAATCAATCCGCGACAGTTTCGAGCGCGCCAATAACGAAGCGCTCAATGACTATCACGGCGAGCGCGCAAAGCTTTATGCGTCGCTTAAGCTTCAGGGCATGGATCAGGCCCCGGTACAGCTGGCTGTGTTTGCCGATGAAGAAACCGAGGCCGGCATGGGACTGGGCCGCAAGACGATGCCCGAGATGCTTGATTATTCCGCCGTGGCAGCAGTGCAGTTGCTGTGGCTGGCCGCGCGTGTGAAAGGCATCGGGGTTGGCTGGGTTTCGATCCTTGAGCCCGATGTGGTTGGCAAGACACTTGATGTGCCAGACCACTGGCGCCTGATTGCCTATCTGTGCATTGGCTATCCGGAACAGGATCACGTTGTGCCCGAACTGGTGCGCGAAGGCTGGCAGGAACGCATTGATCCCGATGCGCTTACGCTTGAACGCTGATCGCCAAAGCCTATTTCAGAACGCAAGGAATGAAGAATGTCTGGCGACGAAAGCCAATCAAACAATCCCGAACAGCCATCACAAAAAAAGAGACTGTCGAACGGGGTCTATTTCAAGATTGCGGGCTATGTGCTGACCGCAGGCTGGATCGGCTTTATTCTGGCGGCGTCTGGCGGGGATTCAAGCCATCCGTTGTTTGATTACATTTTCATCGTGCCGCTGGCGGGCTGGATCATCGGCATGCTGATCGCGCGCGTGGTCGCCAAAAAGTCTGGCGCGGACCCCCAATAAGCCAAGGTCTTTGTCACCCGGGAAAGGCGCCAAGGGTTGGCGCCTTTTTAGTTTCTGTCATCTGAATTGCGGTTGCGCGTGCGTTCATCGCAGTAGCGATCATCATCGGAAAACCCGCCCATGGTCATGATCCCGATGCCAAGACTGATCCCGCCAAAGGTCACGAACAGGCCAAAGAACAGCAAAAAGATAAAGATCGGCGCATCACGCGATGACATCGCCAACGTGTAAATCCCGCCAATATCAAAAAACAGCACCAGCGCCCCGAAGAACAGCGCGCCAAAGCCGCCATAGGCGGTGTGTTCGATCATGAATTTTATAATCGAACGCGCTTCGCGGGCAGCCTGACTGTTGCGTACATCATCGTGCGGATCCTGGTTCTGGTCGGTCATGTTCTCTTCCCGTCAATAGGTCAGAACAATTCTAGACAGTGCGCCTGACGGTTACCTTGACCAAACGCAATACGCCGCCAACCGAGATGCGCGATCAAACTTTGCGCTGAATCAGACCGTGCCGGTATCTTCGATCACGTCCTTGCCGCCTTCGATGATGGCAAGGCGAATACGTTCTGCTGCCTGATTGACATCATCTGGATTTTCGCCGCGCACCACCAATGTGGTGCCAAGCTTTCCTTCGCGCAGGAACGGATAGGAGCCGATATCGGTTGCAGGGAAATCACCCTGAATTTCAGCCAGCACCTTGGCTATCGTGCCTTCGGGGATATAGCCGCCAACAGAACGCGACACCATTGGTTTACCGCCGATCAGCTGGTGCTTGATGCCCTGGAACATCGCCTGCATGATCATCGGTACACCGGCCATGACATAGACATTTTCCATCCGGAAACCCGGTGCCTTGGAGATCGGGTTCTGGATCAGTTCTGCGCCGACCGGAATGCGCGCCATGCGCAGGCGCGCCTCATTGAGGTCTGCGGGGTTGTCATAGTGGCTTTTAAGCAAGTCATGCGCGTCGGCGTTCAGTTCAATCGCCACCCCGAAGGCCTTGGCAACGCATTCCGATGTGATGTCATCGTGCGTCGGGCCAATGCCGCCAGTGGTAAACACGTAGTCGAACTTTGCCCGGCATTCATTGAGCGTCTCGATGATGGTGTCTTCGATATCGGGAATGACGCGGGTCTCGACCAGGCGCACACCAAGCGTGTTCAGCTCCTCTGCCAGATAGGGCAGGTTCTTGTCATGGGTGCGGCCAGACAGGATTTCATTGCCGATAATAATCAGACAGGCACGGACCGGATCAGACATCATATCCCCACAACATCATTCAAATTCTTTTGCCCTGAACCATACGCCGCGAAAGGGCGGATGGCTCACAGGAAATCGCGTAGCATCGCAACAAGCGGCACATCGGCCGGCGGCATCGGATAATCGCCCAGACGCACCGGACGGACCCATTTGACCTGCTGACCTTCCATCGGCGTGACGTCGCCTTTCCACACACGGCACAGATAAAGCGGCATCATCAGATGGAAATCATCATAGGTGAAAGACGCAAAGGTAAAGGGTGCCAGACAGCTCTCGGTGATATCAATGCCAAGCTCTTCCTTGAGCTCGCGCACCAGTGCCATTTCAGGGGTTTCACCCGCCTCGACCTTGCCGCCGGGGAACTCCCAGAGACCTGCCATGGATTTGCCTTCCGGGCGCTGCGCGATCAGCACACGGTGATCGATATCCACCAGCGCTACCGCACTGACGAATACTGTTTTCTCGGGAATTTTTCCCTGGCGCAGGTCAACCGACATGCAGCCTTTATCTGGTTGTTGTATTGTCATGGCACTGTTTTATCGCGCCATCAAATCTTCGCCAAGAGCAGAAAGCATCCTGCCTTCAAACTTCAATATCATCAGGTTCCAATCCGTTGAGATATCGATCATAAGCTGCCTCAAACCCGGCCTCGAGATCGCGGGTATAACCTTCGGAATCAAACAGAGGACAGGTTTTGATCTGATCCTTTACCTTCTGTTTCAAGGCCGCGATCTTTTCCGGGTGGAGCGCAAGATCAAGGGCGATGGCCTCATAATGCGCTTCGTCCGTGGCAATCAGTTCCGGCAAGCTTGCGGCGCGCAGGATGCTTGCAGCCACACGGGCAGCAAATTGTTCACCGGGCAGGGTTACAAGCGGCAAGCCGGTCCAGAGCGCGTCACTCGCCGTTGTGTGCGCGTTAACGTTAAAGGTATCAAGCAAAAGGTCGCCATGTTTGTGGCGCGCAAGGTGTTCCGCTGGCGACAGTTTTTCGGCAAAGACCAAACGATCTGGATCGACACCGCGTTTTTGTGCCTCATTGCGCAAGTTTTGCGCGGCATAGTCGTTGCCCTTGAACAACCAAAGCACCGCCCCATCGACCTGTTTGAGGAGCCTCATCCAAATATCAAATTCACGCGGTGAAATCTTGTAGGTGTTGTTGAAACTACAGAAAACAAACCCGTTATCAGGCAAGCCGAAATCAGCGCGCGTTGTGCTCGTTTCGGGAATACTGCGCTGATCATCGTTTGGCTGATAACAATGCGGCAGATAGATCGGTTTTTCTGCCAGATACTTTTTGTGCGTTACGGGGACCGTAACCTTGTCAACGACCATATAGTCGATGAAATCTGCGCCAATGGTCCCCGGATTGCCAAGATAGTTGATCTGAACCGGTGCAGCACGGCGGGCAAAAACGCCGATCCGTCCAAGTTTCGTATGGCCCTTCAGATCGATCGCGATATCAATCTTCTTTTCGCGCGCGAGGGCGACAATCGCATCATCCGACGCCCGTTCAACATCGGAGAAACTTTCAAAGTACCCCTTTGCCTGATCGAGGCTTTGGCTTTCCTTGATCAGACCATATGAGAAGGCGTGAATTTCAAATTTGTCGTGATCATGATGACGCAACAGCCCCATCATCAGCGAAAGCGTCGCGTGATCCTGAAAATCCGCGGAGAAATAGCCAATGCGCAGCTTGCGCGGCCGTTTGGTTGGCCGCGGCAACGGCCATCGGGCACCACGACCAAAATTAACCATCACCAGCCTTTGGCTTCTGACCAATTGTCGTTCCGGTGCGTCTTCGAGTTTCAATAGCGGAAATGGTGAAACAACTTCCCCCTCAACGCCCAACGTGGAGGCCGCACGCGAAAACTCTTCATACCCGGACCAGTCACACATCATCGCCAAGGTGTAATACTGATTGGTCAGTGCGCTTTTCATGGCCGGAGCAAGAGAATGCGCCTTGGCATACCCCTGAGCGGCGGCCTGCAACTGCCCCTTGATAAAGAAAGCATTGCCCATATTGCTGTATGCGTCGGCAAGTTGAGGATCCAGCTGAAGCGCTTTGGCAAAGTACTGTAGCCCGGTATCAACCTGCCCCACCTTTAGCAGAACACTGCCAGCACTGTTATAGGCAAGCGCATAGTTCGCATCGCAATTGACCGCGCGCTGAAAACATTGCAGCGCTTCGTTGAACTTGCCGATGCTTTGATAAAACATGCCAAGGTTTTGATGGGACTTTGGGCTTTGTGGTGCGAGTTCCACAACCTTCTCGAAACACCGAGCAGCCTCGACATGGTCCTTCTTCAGAAAATGCGCGTTCGCCAAGAGATCCCAAAGCACAACTGCATTGGAATTCGTTTTCAAATGTTCTTCGCAGATGGAAATTGCCTGATCCGGCTCATTGCTGCGCATGGCCTTCTCAACGCGCGACACCACCTTTTCCATCGCCGTGCTCAAAACTTCTTCCTCATTCCCGATACAAAATTCGCCAGCATGTTACGGACTAACAAGGTCTATATCCGCTGGAGCCTGATTGCCCAGATAGCGTTCATACGCCGCGTCATAGCCACGCTCCAGATCAAGGGTATATGATTTGGTGTCAAACAGCGGACAGGCTTTGACGTTTTCTGTAACTTTGGCCTTCATGGCTGCGGCTTTTTCCGGGTGAAGCGCCAGATCGAGCGCAATCGCCTCGTAGTCTTCTTCGGATTTGGCAATCAGTTCAGGCAGGTTTGCAGCCTTTAAAACGCTTGCAGCTACGCGGGCTGCGAACTGCTTGCCGGGCAACGTCACCAGCGGCAATCCGGTCCAGAGCGCGTCACTTGCCGTCGTATGCGCGTTCACATTGAAAGTATCGAGGAACAGATCGGCGTGTTTGTGGCGGGCAAGATGCTTTGCCTCCGGCAGAAAGCCAGCAAAGACGAGGCGGGTTGGATCAACACCGCGAGTCCCGGCTTCCTTTCGAAGGTTGTGCATTGCGTCTTCGCTTCCTTCGAACAGCCACAGAACAGAGCCATCGACCTTTTTAAGAAGCCGCATCCAGATATCGAACTCGCGCGGCGAAATCTTGTAGTTGGCATTAAACGAACAGAACACAAAGCCATCTTCAGGCAAGCCAAGCTCGGTCCGCGTTTGTGTGTTTTCCGGAAATTCCCGACCACCGTCATTTGGTTGATAGCAATGCGGCATATAGATGATTTTTTCGGAATAGGCGTTTTTATAATCATCGGAAATGATGGTGTGATCCGCGATAAGGTAGTCGATATAATCAGCTCCCAAAGTCCCGGGATAGCCAACATAGTTGATCTGGATCGGCGCCATCCGGTGGGCAAACAGTTGCGGTCGTCCGTTCTGAGTGTAGCCCTTCAGGTCAATCGCAATATCAATCCCCTGATCACGGGCATGCTGAACAATTTCTGCATCGGACGCATTCCGGACATCCCAGTTGTGATCAACCAATTTCTGGAGCTGACTGCGGCGCCAGCCGTCTTTCACGCTGCCATAGCTGTATGTGTGAATTTCAAACCGGTCTTTATCATGCGCACCGAAAAGCCCCATCATCAGTGACAAGGTTGCGTGATTATGAAAATCGGCTGAGAAATAACCAATCTTTAGCTTTTCCGGACGCGATGCAGGGCGCGGAAATTTCCTGGCAGGATCACGCACAGCAAGTTCCTGAGCCCGGTTTTCTGAACGTTTTTTCTGCGCGTATGGATCGTCTTCGTAGTGCAGCAATGAGAATGGAGAAACAGAATTTCCCGGTTTCCCCACCGGCCTAGTATTTTGCAACTCAGGGGCAAGCGGAGCCCAGTCACAGATTTGCGCGCGCGCATGAAGAAAGTCGGAAAGTGCCGTCATGCTATTGGGCCGGAGTTTCGCAACTTTTTCGAACGCCTGCTTGGCTGCCCCGCGTTTATTCTTGCGATACAGGACAATGCCGAGATTTTGGTAAGGTTCGGCAAAATCCGGATCGTATTTTATTGCCTGTACACAGAATTTTTCAGCTTCGTCAAAGCGCCGCATTTCCAACAGCACACCACCGATAGCATTCAAAACCCCGGCGTTCTGCGGTTCGATGTAACTGGCATTCTGATAGGCTTGCAAGGCCATCTCATACTTGTTTTGCGCTGAAAACAACTTCGCGATATTGACCCAGGCCATCCCGAGCTTTTTATCGAGCTCAATGGCTTTACGCAGGCACTTTTCTGCCTCTACCGGGTTTTGACTTCTGAAGTAGGCAAGCCCCAAAAGGTTCCACACTTGGGCGTTGTCCGGGGCACCCTCTGACAGCTTTTTCGCGAGCTCAATACCCTTTGAATATGCGCCCTGATCAATGAATTCCGAAGCTTTCACAAAAGCCGCCTGAGCAGAAATTCCAGTACCCGTTTCTGCTTTACGCAGTTTTTCAAGTGCTGCTTTGGCACGTGTGTTTTTGGGGAAGTCCTGAAGAAACAGTTCGTAGAGTTTAATGGCCTCGTCAATCTGGCCCTGTTTTTCCAACTTTCTGGCACGTTTGGACAGTTGATCAAATGAGGACACTGTGACTGGATCTCCGTAGTTGTACTTCACGCAAAAAGTTTAGGGGCAGGCCATTAAGGACTAATAAACACAAGCGCCAACAAGACACATGCAATTGGCACCTTTACAAGCATCAACCGGGGAAACCAAAGACACACTCGTGTCTATCAAGGCCCCGTCTAAAGAAATGTTTTAAACGGATCTCAATCCACTAACGTATTGAAGATATGTAATTTGATTTTGCACTGGCCAGTAACCCGTATGTCTCCCAAGAAATTCCTGGGCATTACCGCCAATTCACTTCTCGCGATCATGCTGCTTGCTGGTTGCGACAAGCTGGGTGCCTATAACCACTGGCAGGCGGGTGACTTGAAGCCGGATGTCGCAGATATTTCCTATGGTCCGGACAAGCGGCAGGTTCTCGATCTTTACTTGCCCGATGTATCAGCCCGGCCAGCACCGCTTGTGATCTGGTTTTATGGCGGATCATGGGCTTCTGGTGATCGCGCCAAATATGCCTTTGTCGCCAAGCGGTTTACGGAACTTGGATATGCCGTGGCCATTCCAGATTACCGACTGGTGCCCGATATACATTTCCCGGCCTTTATCGAGGACGGCGCGTCGACGATTGCGTTTATGGATCGATATGCAAAGCAGAACCCCAAGCTGCTAGCTGACACCCCTGTGATGTTGGCGGGGCATTCCGCCGGTGCCTATAACGCAGTTCAGGTGGTTGCAGATAAACGATATTTAGACGCTGTTGGCCTTGATAGCAGCGCCATTGCCGGGATTATCGGGCTGTCAGGCCCGTATGATTTTTATCCCTATGATGTTGCAGCCACACAAAATGCGTTTGGCAACACGCCAGCCGATGAAAGCCAACCCGTGGAGATGGACCTGGCGCATATGCCACCATTGTTGCTGGTGACCGGCACACGTGATCATACCGTTTTCCCAAGAAATTCCCGCCGACTGGCAGAATTGGCACCAACGGCCGAACTTGTCGAAGTCCCTGGCACCGGCCATGCGGGAACGCTGATTGCCCTTGGGTTTTATCTGACGACCGATAAACAGGTTCTGGCCCCTGTCAGACAGTTCCTGCAAGGCACCCTGCCAACGGCACAAAAATAAAAAAAGGCGCGAACCCGATGGGCGCGCGCCTTTTTTGATGATGTTGCCGGGTTCGATCAGTTCAGCTGACCATGGCAATGTTTGTATTTTTTCCCGGATCCGCATGGGCAAGCCTGGTTGCGTGCAACCCGACCCCATGTTGACGGATCGTTGGGATCGAAATTGCCCGGCTGACGCGACTGCACGGTTGCGGTATCCACACCCTGCTCGGTTGCTTCAAGTTCGTCGCGGTTTTCGCGCATTTCCTGCTGCGGACGGCGTGATGCCTCGAGGTCTTCGGGGCGCGGGGTCGATTGCAGTTCGACATGCGACAGCATCTGGGTCACGCGTTCACGCAGGGAAACCAGCATGGCTTCGAACATGTTGAACGCTTCGCGTTTGAATTCATTGAGCGGATCACGCTGACCATAAGCGCGCAGACCAATGCCCTGACGCAGGTGATCAAGGGCAAGAAGGTGCTCTTTCCACGACTGGTCAAGCAGCTGCAGAACAAGGCTTTTTTCAACCTGGCGCATGATGTCCGCACCATAGTTGGCAACCTTGGCCGCCATTTTTTCATCCGCGGCTTTTTCAATGCGTTCGCGCATGACTTCCTGATCAATGCCTTCTTCCTTGACCCAATCTGCAATCGGCAGATCAATCCCCAGAAGACGGGTAACCTCTTCGTGCAGGCTGGTGGTTTCCCACTGCTCTGGATAAACCTTGGCCGGGCAATACTTGTCGACCATGTCTTCGATGACTTCGGCGCGCATGTCTGCAACGTCTTCGGCCACGTTTTTGGCCTGCATCAGGTCACGGCGCTGCTCGTAAACGACCTTACGCTGGTCGTTCATGACATCATCAAACTTCAGAACGTTCTTACGAGTGTCGAAGTTGCGCGCCTCGACCTTCTGCTGGGCTTTCTCAAGCGCCTTGTTGATCCACGGATGGTAAATCGCTTCACCTTCCTGCAGACCAAGTTTCTGAAGCATGCTGTCCATGCGCTCCGACCCGAAGATGCGCATCAGGTCATCTTCAAGCGACAGATAGAATTTCGAGCCACCCGGGTCACCCTGACGGCCGGAACGACCACGCAGCTGGTTATCCACGCGGCGTGATTCATGGCGTTCGGTACCGATCACAAACAAACCGCCAGCCGCCAGAACCTTTTCCTGATCGGCTTTGACCTCTTCCTTGATTTTCTCGATCGCAGCCGCACGTTTGGCTTCGTCGGTGACATTGGCCAATTCGTGTTCGACCCGCATTTCAACGTTGCCGCCAAGTTTGATGTCAGTACCGCGACCGGCCATGTTGGTGGCAATCGTGATGGCACCCGGCGCACCAGCCTGTGCGACGATCGATGCTTCGCGCTCGTGCTGCTTGGCGTTGAGAACTTCGTGCGGGATTTTCTTCTTTTTCAGAAGGTCAGACAGGATTTCCGACTTTTCGATCGAAACAGTCCCGACCAGAGCCGGTTGGCCACGTTTGTGGCAGTCTTCGAGCTGTTCAGAGATCGCCACCCATTTTTCCTTGGCGGTCCGGTAAATCTCGTCATCGGCATCAATACGGGCAATCGGGCGATGGGTCGGGATTTCGACAACCTGAAGGTTGTAGATTTCCTCAAATTCCTCGGCCTCGGTCATTGCCGTACCGGTCATGCCGGCCAAAGTCGGATAAAGACGGAAATAGTTCTGGAAAGTGATCGATGCCAGAGTCTGGTTTTCGTTCTGGATCTTGACCTTTTCCTTGGCTTCAAGCGCCTGATGAAGACCATCGGAATAGCGGCGGCCTTCCATCATACGACCGGTGAATTCGTCAATGATGACGACCTTGTCGTCCTTGACGATATAGTCGGTGTCTTTCTGGAACAGCTTGTGCGCACGCAGCGCCTGATTGACGTGATGGACCAGATGAACGTTGGCAACGTCATAAAGCGTGCCTTCGGTCAGGATTTCCATTTCCATCAGAAGCTGTTCGGCGTGTTCGGTACCCTCTTCGGTCAGGGTCACCGCACGTGCCTTTTCATCTTTTTCGTAGTCTTCCTCGACCAGTTTCGGGATCAAGGCATCAATCGCGCGATACAGTTCCGAGCTGTCTTCAGCCGGACCGGAAATGATCAGCGGGGTACGGGCTTCGTCAATCAGGATCGAATCGACTTCATCGACGATGGCAAAGTTGAACGGACGCTGAACCATGTCTTCGAGGCGGAACTTCATATTATCGCGCAGATAATCAAAGCCGAGCTCGTTATTCGTCGCATAGGTAATGTCGCAGGCATAGGCTTCGCGGCGCTGATCGTCGGTCATGCCATGCATGATCACGCCCACCGTCAAACCAAGGAAGCCATAAACCTCGCCCATCCATTCCGCATCACGGCTTGCCAGATAGTCGTTCACGGTCACAACATGAACACCCTTGCCTTCAAGCGCGTTCAGATAGACCGGAAGGGTCGAAACCAAGGTTTTACCTTCACCGGTTTTCATCTCGGCGATTTTGCCAGATGTCAGAACCATGCCGCCCAGAAGCTGCACGTCATAATGACGTTCGCCACGTACACGTCTGGAGGCTTCGCGGATGGTGGCAAAGGTATCAGGAAGAATATCTGTCAGAGTCTCGCCATTCTTCAGACGATCGCGCAGCCAATCGGTACGGGCGCGCAGTTCGTCATCTGAAAGCTTCTCGACTTCGGGTTCCAGGGCATTGATTTGCTCGACCGTGGCCCGCAGGGCTTTGACTTCACGATCGTTAGCTGAACCGAAAATTTTCCGGGCAATAGCGCCGAGCATTAATACGTTCCTGAACAAATAAATTAAGACACAATGAACCCCGGCAGAAAGCGGAGCCCGATCACAGATAGAACCCTGCCTGCCATCTGTCAACGGAACGAACCAATATCGGGAATGAAGAGCGGGAAATTACCTGTTATCGCACCAGATTGCTGGCAAATCCGCGCCTCTTCACGTTTTCGTTTGGCGCGCTTGAAGCCTTCTTGCTTGAGAAACACGAAGAATGGTCGTATTATTCACCTATTAGTTTTACACCCTAACAGAGCATGTAGCTCGTTTTGGCGCGCAGGGATGATCCTTATACGCTGCCAAATCAAGTCCTCAGGAGGAGGATTATGGTCGATTTTTCCGCGCTTAATCCGTTTCGTCAGGGGCAGTCTGCCCTGCAAGACGCGCGTCAGCCCCATGCCAAAACCGATTCAAATGCTGGCGAAAGCGCAGCACAGGCCCGCCCTGATGCGCTCACCCGTATTGACCCGGTAGCCCTTTCTGATGATGCGCTTGCCGCACATAACGACAGCCAGAAGCTTGTACCGGCCAACGGAAAGTCTCTTTCGTCCGAACCGCTGACAACCGATGAATTGTTTGAGCGTGCGCTTGATGCATCGCTTGAACTGATCCGCGGCAGTGTTGAGGAAATGTTTGCACTTTCGGGCATGTCAGAAGAAGACGCCATTGCCGCAACCGATGCGATGTTCAATGGCATTCGCGATGCCGCAAGCGGGCAGGACCAGTTCGAATTTTCCTTTGATCAGGCCATCGCCAGCCACAGCAAGACTGCCATTTCCTATGCCGGGGCAAATGGTGCAGCGGTTGGCGTATCCGAATCAGCCATGATGGCGGTCCAGTCGCTTGATATCAGCATCAATAACGAAACCGGTGAGTTTTCGTTTAACTACGAGGCTGCCAAGGTTGAGGTTGTCCGCACTGAAGCCATCGCAATTGGCAACAGTATGGGGGCGGCCCTTGGCGCACTTGGCAATGTCATGGATGGACTGGGCGGCGGATCGCTGGTTGATGCGTTGGGCAACCCGGCCAGTGCCGAGGATGGCGGGCTTCTGTTCGATATCAATGACAACGGAGTCGCCGAATTCATCCGTGAACTGATGAATGCAACGGTTGGCACGGATGATACATCCGCAGAGGGCGAAGGTGGTGCCACCAATGGTGCGGCACAAACCAACGGCCAGGCGCTTGCCGCAGAACGCATGGCGGCACTGAATGCCCAGATCACCGAACAGTTCATGGAGCAGGCAACCCTGATTGTACGCAGTATCAATCAGCCTGCACCAGAAGCCGGTGAAGGCACTGGCCCGCTTCAGCTGACGGTTGATATGATGATGCCGATGGGCCGTTTTGGTCAGGACGATGGCAATGCCACATTCACCTTCCCGAATGGTGAAACCGTGCCCGTCATTGACCCGACACAGGAACAGGATGTTCTGATTTAACAGCCACGGGATGCCGTAATCAGCATCCCGCAGCCCTTCAGGAAGGAGGCGCTGAATGTTTGAGCACACAACAGTTTCCAACCCCACCGCAGCGGATAATGCCGCCGGAATTGCCACGCCGCGCGCCACCTCCAACAGCGCGGTGACTGCAAGCAGTGCGGATACCGGGGCGGATGGGAAAAGCCAAACCGAAACGGCATTGGCAAGGCAGCGCACGATTTCCGATCAGATTGATCTCAGCATCGAAGCCAATGAGCGCATCGAAAATGCCCTTGGCGAGTTCCAGCGTCCGGTGTTTGAAATCAACACTGCCCCGCTTGAAGCTTTTAATGCGCTGAAACCCGCATTGGACGAGGCGCAGGCAAGGATGAATCGCGATGCTTTCATCATCCTTTCGATGATGGGTGTTCCGCCCGCCAAGGCACGTGCCATCGCCAATGCCATGACCGGTGGCGACCCGGCCGAGCTCAAGACTGTTGGTGCGAATGGCGCCAAGGGGGAGATTTCAACTCAGGAACTCTCGATCAACATCGCCCAAGGTAACAGCGTGGTCAATCTGGGTCAGGTTTCCGTAAATTCGCGCAGCGTCGAGATTGATTTCAGCGCCATTGAGACGCGCTTTTCAAGCCTGACAGGGTCAGCCGATATCTCGATCTCGGAATTTCATGCCCATATCGAATTAATCCGTATCGAGATCTCTCAGATGTTTCAGCAAGACCCGCTGATCCTTGATCTGGATGGCAATGGCGTCGACATCACCAGTGTGATGGCTGGAACGCGATTTGACATTGATGGCAATGGCACGCTTGATCAAACAGCCTGGGTCAGTGGCGGGGATGCGTTGTTGGCGCTTGATCGCAACGGCGATGGCAAAATCAACGATGGCACCGAACTGTTTGGCGACCAAAACGGCGCAAAAGACGGCTTTGCCGAGCTGGCCAAATATGACGACAACCATGATGGCCAGATTGACGAAAACGATGCTGTCTTCAGTTCGCTTGTGTTGCTGCGCGCAGACGGAAGTCAGACCGATCTGGCAAACGAGGGCATCAAATCGATCTCGCTTGCCATGATCACACCATTGGATGAACGCCTGATGGGCGGCGATCTGGTGGCCAAATCAGGTTTCACCCGTGCCGATGGTTCTCACGGGATGGTCGGTGAAGTCCTGTTTGATGTTCAGGCCTGATCCGTATCCTCGGCCCTGTCAAAATTTCATATTACTGTCGTTCAACCATCGCCCGCCTCGCAGTCGATACGTGCGGCACATCCGCGGGCGGGCGCACAGATACAAAACACAACATGCTGACAAGCAAATTTAGCTTCTTCACATTTTAGACAGAATGCTTTGTCAAAAGGTGCATCATCCACGGCAAAGCCTTGTGCAGGCACCACTTATGTGTTTTACCCGTGGGCAGAGGCATCGGGCAAAAGCCCGTCTGAAATCAAAGTCTGGAGAAACTATGCTGCGCAAATCCCTTCTTGCTGCGTCCCTGGCAACCGTCATTTTTGCATCCCCTGCCATGGCACAGGACGCTGCACCGGCAGAAGACCCGGTGCTGGCGACGGTCAATGGTGAGGAAATCCTTGAATCCGAAGTCCGCGCAACCCAGCAGGGCCTGCCGCAACAGTACCGCCAGCTTCCGTTTGAAATGCTCAAGGCGGATCTTCTGACCCGTGAAATCAACCAGCGTCTGCTGATGAATGCCGGGAGCGAAGCCGGTCTGGCCGATGACGAAGAAGTCAAAGAACAGATCGCAGCCCTTGAGCGCCGCCTGATCGCGGAAACCTATCTGGATCGTGCGCTTAATGACGCGATCACCGAAGACGCGATCAACGCGAAATACGAAGAATTCATCGCGACCAACGAGCCAGAGCCGCAGGTTCACGCCCGCCACATCCTGCTTGAAAGCGAAGAAGACGCAAAAGCCGTCATCGCCGAACTCGACGATGGTGCTGATTTTGTCGAACTCGCCAAGGAAAAATCGACCGGCCCGTCCGGCCCGAATGGCGGTGATCTTGGCTTCTTTAACCGTGCAGACATGGTCGCACCATTCGCGGAAGCTGCCTTTGCAATGGAAGCAGGCACCTATTCAAGCGAACCGGTTCAGACCCAGTTTGGCTGGCATGTGATCAAGGTCGAAGAGAAAAAAGAAGGCGCCCAGCCGTCGCTTGACGAAGTCCGTCAGCAGCTGGTAGCCGAAATCAGCCGTGATGCGTTCAACGCGCTGGTCGAAGACCTGCGTGCCACCGCCGATATCGTCAACAATGTCGAAATCGAAGCAAAGAAAGCAGCAGAAGAAGCTGCCAAGGAAGCACCGGCTGAATAATTCGGAAAACAGGATCACCCGTCTGCATTGACGGCCCCTGTCTTTCCAACATCATCAAACGGGGTGCGGCCATTGGCTTCGCCCCGTTTTTTGTCGATAAGTTTGATCGCGCAAACTCATTCTGTCGCTTGCTTTTCGCCACCATTGCGGCAGGATGGGCCTACTTGTCCAATAAAGGAAATTGCACAGATGGTTGCGACTGCCATTTCACCGCTTGCCCCCGCGGCATTCCCCGATCTTCCGGCCATTGCCGGTGTCAAGTTACACACCGCGACCCTTGGCATTCGCTATAAGGGGCGCCCGGATGTCCTGTTGGCTGAACTTGAGCCCGGCACCCAGGTTGCCGGCGTGTTCACAAAGTCAACCACAGCATCGGCAGCAGTGCGCTGGGGGCGCGAGGCGCTTAAGGGTGGCACTGCACGTGCATTTTTCGTCAATGCGGGTAACTCGGTCGCCTTTACCGGAAAGGCTGGCGAAAAGTTCGTCGCCGATAAGGTCGACGCCGCGGCCAAGGCACTTGGCTGCGCCAAGACCGAGATTTTCACCGCATCAACCGGTGTGATTGGAGAACCGACCACGGCAAACCGCATCACCGATGCGGTCGATGACATCCTGGCCGATGATGCCAGCTGGCTTGATGCCGCCAAGGCAATCATGACGACTGATACCTTCCCCAAGGGGGCCTCAGCCACTGCGACCATCAATGGCACCAAAGTTACCATTTCCGGCTTTGCCAAGGGATCTGGCATGATCGAGCCGAACATGGCGACCATGCTGGGCTTTGTCTTTACCGATGCGGCCCTGCCGCACAGTGTTTTGCAGGCGCTGTTGACCGACTGCAACAATCGCAGCTTCAACGCGATTACGGTCGATAGCGATACCTCGACCTCGGATACCGTGCTGTTGGCGGCGACCGGCAAGGCTGGCAACGACGCCATTTCCGATGCGAACGATCCCGCATTGGCATCGTTCAAAACGGCACTGGAAGACGTTCTGCGTGATCTGGCCCATCAGGTCGTGCGTGACGGCGAAGGCGCAAGCAAGTTCATCACCGTCAATGTCACCGGTGCCGTGAACGAGAAAGAAGCCAAGATCGCCGCCAAGGCGATTGCCAACTCCCCGCTGGTCAAAACCGCGATTGCCGGTGAAGACGCCAACTGGGGGCGTATTGTCATGGCCGTCGGCAAATGCGGTGTCACCGCCGACCCGAACAAGCTGACTATTTCGATCGGTGGCATTGTGCTGGCCAAGAATGGCGAACGGGTCGAGGATTATGACGAAACCCCGGTCGAAGCGCACATCAAGGGTCAGTATATCGACATTGATGCTGATCTTGGCTTTGGCGATGGTGCGGCCACGGTCTGGACCTGCGATTTGACGCATGGCTATATCTCGATCAATGCCGATTATCGCAGCTAGGCGACAAACCGCCCGCGCACAATCAATAACGCCGCCTTCAATGAGGGCGGCGTTTTGCGTTTTCGGGCCATGACCGGAAGAGGTTATCTCTTGCCGGGAATATAGCCATTGAGGATCAGGCCAACATTGGCCCCTTCGAGTTCGGTTTCGCTTAGATCGGTCGCACCAAAGGCAACACCAGCAACATTCGCCTTGGTCAGGTTTGCACCCTTCATCTTGGCTTCGTGGAAGACCGAGTTGCGCAAGTCGGCCTGTTCGAAATTGACATCCGAAAGATCCGCGTTCCAGACGACGCCGGTCTTCTCGCCCTTCTTGTCGCGCTGATCGACGCCGCCGAAATGAACGCCCTGGAATACCCCCTCCGAGCAATCCGATCCCGCCATGCGCACACCATCAAGCACCGCACCGTTCATGCGGATCTTTTGCATGTCGGCTTCGCGCATCGAACACATGGCAAGAATGGTATCGACAAACAGGGTGCCGCGCATAATGCATTTGTCAAAGACTGCCCCTGACAAATCCATGCCGGAAAAGTCCATGCCCGACAAATCACGCCCGGCTGCAATCATCGGCATCCCGGATTTGCCACCTGTTGACAGCCATTCGCTGTGACCGTTGACCAATGCGCGAATATCTTCGACCAGCGGGGCGCTGGGGGCTTCACCGCCGATGGAATAGGACGTGTTGGCCTGCGTGAGGTCGACATCTTGCAGGTCGACATTGCGCAGGTTCGCACCACTCAGGTCCGCGCCAACAAGTTCAGTACCAGAAAGCTTGGCCCCCTTGAGGTTGGCATTGCGCAGCTTCGCGCCATTCAACTTGCACCCCGTCAGGTCCGCCCCTTCGAGGTTGACAGCAAACATGTTGGCGTCACTCATGTCGGTGTTGGCAAGACGTGCGCCCGACATGTTGCTGCCAGCCATATTCGCGCCCCACATCATCGCGCCCTCAAGGTCGGCGTTTGTCATGTCGGTTTCACGTTTGACCGTGCGTTCACGCGCACCTTCGAGAACCACCATGATACCCGCACGCAAATCAATGCCGTTCAGGTTGGCGTTGCGCAACTTTGTGCGCGCCATGTTCGCACCACGCAGATCGGCACGTTCAAACGTGGATCCTTCAAGATCGGCTTCAACAAAGTTCGCGCCAAACAAATCACAGAAATCAAAGCAGACATCGCGGGCAGATGCCTGAATGAAGTTCGCCCCCGGCAGGACGGCCTCTTTCAGGCTGATCTTGTTCATCTTGATGCGCGACAGGTTGCCATTGCGCAATTGCATGCGCTGACCGCCCGGTTTTTGATTGAGGTAAAGTTGATGCTTCTTGATTGCATCAATCAATTCCGAACGCGATGACATAAAGCGAATAGCCCCCGACTCTAAATCAGTTTTTTATTATTCAGCATTATAGAATGCAGCACTTAGCCTGCAACGCAACAAGTTTAACTTCTTGCGTATCGGCACTGCCCAGCAAGTCGGTTATTTCGCTGAAATCCTATCCGAATGCTCAGGAGGCTTCGGGAAATTTTTATATCGGGGTTAAACCTGTTCGGGAATGGTCCCGCTCAGAATCGAGCCGATATTGGCACCATCAAGATCGACTTCGCTTAAATCCGTATCGCCGAATGCAACACCGGCAATATTCGCCTTGCGCAGCGAGGCCCCCTTCATGCGGGGCTGATCAAAGACCGAGTTTCGCAGGTCAGTATTGGAAAAATCTGCTGATTGCAGATCAGCCCGCCACACCTCGCCGGTCTTTTGTCCCTTGGCATCACGTTGTTCCAGCCCGCCAAACCTGACACCCTGAAGCACAGCCTTGGAACAGTTGGCATAAGACATCCGCACCCCGTTCATGATCGAACCGCTCAGGCGGGCGCGGGCCAGATCGGCATTTCGCATGGATGCCATCACAAGGATGGTATCAACCAGCAACGCGCCACGCAGGATGCAATCATCAAAGCACGCTGCCGAAAGATCAAAGCCGGTAAAATCAAGCTCGGTCAGATCACGGCCAGTAACATCAAGTCGTGCGCCTGCTGCCCCGCCACTTGTCAGCCACTCCGTATGGGCGTTTAACAAGATGCGGATATCTTCGGGCAAGGGCGCTCCCGACTTGCTGCCGATCGAATTTGAAGTGTTGGCCTGTGACAGATCGACATTGGACAAATCGACATTGCGCAGATTTGCACCCGACAGGTCCGTGCCCAGCAACAATGTATCCTTGAGCTTGGCCCCCTTCAGGTTCGCGTTCTTGAGCTTGGCCCCCGAAAGGTTGCACCCTGAAAGGTCTGCCCCGGCAAGATTGACGGCAAACATGTTGGCATCGCTCAGATCCGCGTCGGCAAGTCGGGCACCGGACATGTTGCTTTCCGCCAGATTGGCGCCAGACATCATCGAGCCTTGCAGATCGGCATTGGCCAAATCCGTGTTGCGCTTGACCTTTTTTTCGCGTCCAGCATCGACGATCACCATCACGCCGGATCGAAGATCAGCCCCCTTAAGGTTGGCATTGCGCAATTTTGCGCGCGCCATGTTCGCACCGCGCAGATCAGCCCGCATGAAGCTTGATCCTTCAAGATCAGCTTCAACGAAGTTGGTTCCAAACAGGTCACAGAAATCGAATTTGACGTCGCGGATTACGGCCTGAATAAAGTTGGCACCGGGCAGAACCGCATCCTCAAGACTGATCTTGCTCATTTTGATGCGCGAAAGGTTGCCATTGCGCAACTGCAATCGCTTGCCACCCGGTTGCTTCATCACATAGAGCTGATGCTTTTTAATGGCATCAATCAGTTCCGTGCGGGTTGTCATTTATGAGATCGCACTCCCCGTCGATCATGAAAAGCATTTATACGCGTCAAATTTACAATCATTGAAAGTGTACCCACGGTTGGCACTATACATTCTGACAAAATATGACAATCACGCCATACCGAGCATGACATCAATATATCATCACATAATACCTATACTATTGTATTATTTTAACGCTTTTGGTTTCGGGAATGTTTCCCGTTTTTTCCGCATTGGGCATCCGGCTTGGTGACTCTTATCATCTTTATGACCCGATTCGCTTTGCCCGATGACTTGTCATTTCGCGATCTTGTAAGGGCCAAAAGGCAACCCCATCTGCAATATGTCCTTGAAAAGTATCGGTTCCAATGCACCAGATCTTGTTTGTAGATGACGATGCCAACATCCTGAACGGATTGCGCCGACGCTTGCGCAGCGCGCGGCCACAATGGAACCTGCATTTTGCCAATAGCGGGGCAGAAGCACTTGAGCTTGCTGAAAAACAGGATTTCGATGTGATCGTATCGGACATCCAGATGCCGGGCATGGATGGCGTTACCTTGCTTGAAACCATGCAGAAAACCCAACCCGATGCCGTACGCATCATTCTGACCGGTCATGCCGACAATGCATCCTATCTGCGCACCATCGGTCCGGCGCACCAGTTCCTGAGCAAGCCTTGCGATAACGAAACCCTGATCGAAAGCATTGAAAACGCCCTTGGCCTGCGCCAGTTGTTACGCAGTCCGGAACTCAGAACCCTTGTGGCGGACTCCAAAAGCCTGGCATCCCCGCCAGACACCTATATGCGCCTCGAAACAGCCTTTGCCGATCCCAATTACTCGCTTGATACCATCAGTAAAATTGTCGAGTCCGACATTGCGTTAACGACCGAAGTCCTGAAGCTGACCAATTCGTCCTATTTTGCAGTCACCCAGAATGTGTCCTCGGTTGGCCATGCGGTTCGCATGCTGGGCATGGAGACGCTTAAGGCGCTGGCACTGTTTGTCGGGCTGTATCGCGGGTTTGACGGCCCGCCCAATCAGGCGGCCAACCTGAAGCGACTGTGCCACCGTTCTCAGCAAATCGGGGTTACCGCTGCGCTGATTGCAGAATATGAACGTCTCCCGCGTGAGATTTGCCATGCTGTACCGTCGATCGGGATGCTCAGCCATATCGGGACGCTTATCCTTTACACCAACCGGTCGGACGAAATGCAGGCGGTTGTCGAACGGGTGGAAAAAGAAGGCATTTCAATCGATCAGGCTGAAAACGAACAGTTTGGGGCAGGACACGCCGAGATCGGAGCCTATTTGCTTGGATTGTGGGGGTTCCCTGCCCCGGTCATTCAGGCAGTTGCCTATCACCACCGCCCGATGGACCTTCCACATCAGGAAATGACGGCGCTGACCGCCATATATGTTGCGCAGCACCTGACCCGCGAAGTCGCCGACCGTGACGCGGGCATGAGCATCGAAAGCAGCATTGATACGGACTATCTCGCACGGATCGGAAAGCATGGCCGTCTGGAAGAATGGGCCAATATTGCGGCAATTGTTTCCGAGAAATACCGCGAACTAACCGATAGCTGATGGCCCCGCACACCACACCCTTTGATTGCAAGAACGACTAAAAAGTTCATTACCCTCCGCAAATGCGGACTGTCAAAGACACCCTTCTCGCCCCATGTATTGAACATGGAACACACGCATGAGATGAAAATGAGCGTCATCCTGTTCGTAGACGATGACAAGAATATTCTGGATGGGTTGCGTCGAAGATTGCGATCCGTTCATCCGGAATGGCAGCTGCATTTCGCGCATGACGCGGAAAGCGCGCTGCTCAAGGCTGACGAGATCGATCCGGATGTCGTGATTTCAGACATGCGCATGCCCGGAACTGATGGCGCGGCACTTTTGACCATCATGCAGGAAAAACACCCGCATTCCGCGCGGATCATTTTGTCCGGTTTTGCCGAAGAAGAAGCGATCCTGCGCACGGTCGGGCCAGCGCATCAATATCTCGCCAAACCCTGCGAAGACAAGATGCTGATCGAAACCATCGAAAATGCACTTGATCTGCGCCATCTTCTGACCAATCCGGACTTGCGGGCCCTTGTTGGCGGGATTGACGCGCTTGCCTCGCCTCCGACGACCTATACCAACCTTGTCAAAGCACTTGAAAACCCGCTTGTCGGCAACGAGCAGCTTACAGCCATCGTTGAATCAGACATCGCACTCACCGCAGAAATTCTAAAGCTGACCAATTCAGCCTATTTTGCGATCAGCCAGAAGATCACCACGATCTCGCAGGCCATCCGGATGATTGGCATCGACACGCTCAAGGCGCTTGCCTTGTTTGTTGGCCTGTTTCGCAGCTTCGATGGCCCGAAATCCGCGGTCACGCAAATGATGCAGCTTTGTAAACGCAGTCAGCAGCTTGGGGTGATCGCGACCCTGATTGCCGAACAGGAAGACCTGCCCAAAGAAGTGGTCAATGTTCTGGCCGCAGTTGGCATGCTGAGCCACATTGGCAGCCTTATCCTGTATGCCTATCGCGCCGATGAAATGGCCGACGTTGTCAAACGGGTCGAAACCGAAGACGTTCCGATTTATGTCGCCGAGCGCGATCAGTTCGGTGCTGCTCATCCGGAAATCGGTGCCTATCTTCTTGGATTGTGGGGATTTCCCAGCGCCATGGTGCAAACTGTTGCCTATCACCATCGGCCCCAAAAGACCCCGCATGCCGAAATGAACGCACTCACGGCGATCTATGTTGCGCAGCATCTGGCACGTGAAATTGCCATCGAGCAACGCACCGGGACTGCGCCGGAAAGCCGCATTGATCTTGAATATCTGGATCAATTGGGCAAACGCGATCGACTGCCTGTATGGCTCGAAACCGCCCGCTTGGTGGAACAGAAATACCGCGAGATTGATGCGTAAGGGAGACAGAGCATGACACAAAATCCTCCTGTACTCTTTGTTGATGACGATGAGAACCTGTTGATGGCTCTAAAGCGCAAGCTGCGCGGCAAGTTCAATTTTGACACCGCAGTCGGCCCTTTGCAGGCACTTGAAAAAATCAAGGCCGGTAACAGATATGCCGTCTGTGTGGCAGATATGCGCATGCCCGACATGGATGGCGTACAGTTATTGGGAGAGGTCGCAAAGCTCAGCCCTGACACCGTCAATATGATGCTGACGGGAAATGCCGATCAACACACCGCCGTCGAGGCAATCAATCGCGGGCATATCTTCCGGTTTTTCAACAAACCCTGCGAAGACGACGACCTCATTGCCGGCCTTAACGCAGGTTTGCGGCAGTACCAGTTGATAACCGCTGAAAGGGCCCTGATCGAACAAACCCTGGCTGGCAGTGTCAAGGTTCTGACCGAGGTTCTCGCACAGCTTAATCCGGCAATCTTTGGCAAGGCGATGCGCGCCAAGATCTGGTGCGACACCATTGCCAAATCAATCGGCTATCCGCATCCATGGGAATTGGGATTGGCCGCCTTGCTCGCCCCGATTGGCTATGTATCGCTGCCGCCAACAATCCTTGCCCGGCTCGGAGAGGAAAAACCACTACAACCGCTTGAACGTGATGTGGTTCGACGGACGCCGGAAGTCGCCCGCCAACTGATTTCCAATATCCCGCGTCTGGAAAGAGTCGCTGAAATTGTCTATTTGCAGAACCGCAACTTTGATGGATCGGGTTTCCCGGCCGACGGCCCGCTTGGCAACGAATTGCCGCTTGGGGCGCGCGTGCTTCGGATCTTTAACGACCTTGGCAAGATTGTTGATAGCGATCTGGTCGTCAAACAGCATTTTGACGAGTTGCGCCAAAAACCTGATCGCTATGACCCGGGCCTTCTTGACCAGATTGAGGCATTGCTCGCCAAAGAAGACCCGTCTTATGACAAGGTTGCCTACCCCAAAGGAACAGAGCACGACATCAATCTGAAGAACCTCAGGATGGGTGACTTCCTGCTAACTGATATCGAAACCCTTGAGGGGCAGGTCTTGCTCACTCATGGCAACTATGTTTCAGAGATACAGCTCCAACGGTTGCGTGTATTTCAGGAGCTCCATCAGTTCCACGAACCCATTCGCGTCCGCCGTGGCGGTCATGACCCCGAAGTGCAAATCGGCGAGGCGTCATGACCGAAAACCAGGACGCTATCGAGGCCCCAAAAATTCTGAGCAGCACGGACGAGGTCACATCCGGCGAGGATCTGCTTGATGCCGCGAACGAAATTGATGCGCCCGAGGAAATTCGCGCGCCTTTCATGGCACTGTTGAAGGAACAAAAGCGCCGCAAACTGGAAGCAACCCAACGGCTCAAGACCATTCTTGATAGTGTTGTTGAAGGCATCCTGATCATCGATGCGACCGGCATGATTCAGGACTTCAACAAGTCAGCCGGTGAAATCTTGCGCGCAACGGGTGATGAACTGCTGGGAACATCGGTTGATGTCATGTTCATTGATCGCAAGGCCACCGTACGTCACCGGCTTTTGAACCGCTGCATCAATATCAGCAGCGGCGTTTTAAAATATGACTATACCGAAACCATGGCCCAACGCCTTGATGGCGACAGCTTTCCGATGGAAATCATAGTAAGCCCGGCCAATTTCGAATCAGAAATGAGTTATCTGTATATTTTCCGGGATATCACCCGTCGCAAAACGGCCGAAGAATCCCAGAAAAAACTTGAGGAAGACCTGCGCGAAGCCCTTAAGCTTGAGGCGATTGGTCATCTCGCAGGCGGCATTGCCCACGAAATCAACACGCCCAGCCAGTATATTCGCGATAACCTGAAGTTCCTGAATGACAGTTATGGGTCGCTGTCACGTATCCTGGGTCTGGCATTGCAGACCTTGTGGAAAAACCGCGCCAGTTTGCCACCCAATACGTTTGAGGATTTTGTTCGACAGATGCGCGATTCCGATCTGGAATTCCTGCTTGAGGAAATCCCGCATGCGACCCAGCAGTCCTTGGACGGGATCAATCAGGTGGCGCGCATTGTGCTGTCGATGAAGGAGTTTTCCCACCCCGGCGGGGCAGAAAAAACCACCACCGATATCAACCGTGTTCTGTCCAACGTGATTGTGATTTCGCGCAATGAATGGAAACACAATGCCGACATCATCGAGAAGTTCGATCCTGAAATCCCGCATATTCCCTGTCACATCAACGAGATCAATCAGGTCTTCCTGAACCTGATCGTCAACGCCGCACAGGCCATTCAGGCTGCCGGGCGCAAACCGGATGAAGGCCATATCACGGTCAAGACGACGTCGCTTGATGACAGTATCCTGATTTCGATTTCTGATAACGGCACCGGTATCGCCAAGGAAGACCGATCCAAGGTTTTCAACCCGTTCTTTACCACCAAGGAAGTCGGCAAAGGGACCGGGCAGGGTCTGTCGATCACCCATGACATCGTCACCGTCCGCCATGGCGGGCGCATCTGGTTTGAAACCGAAATGGGCAAGGGAACGACGTTCCATGTTCTGTTGCCCGGCGAAGATCGAACCGGCCCACAACCAGAAGAAAAACCGGCAAAAGCCTGAAAGCTTTAACGCGGGGCAAACAGAATAATGCCCGCCCCAATCAGGCAAACCAGCAAGCCGATAATATCCCAGCGATCAGGCATGCTGCGTTCAACCACCCACATCCAGAATATTGATGCCGTAATATAAACCCCGCCATACGCTGCATAGGCCCGCCCGGCAAAATCGGCTTCTACCCGCGTCAGAAGCCAGGCAAAGATAATAAGGGATACGACGCCGGGCACGACCCAAAGGATCGATTTCCCCGATCGCAACCAGGCCCAGAAGGCAAAACACCCGGCAATTTCGGCAATGGCCGCAAAGATATAGGCCGCAATGCTTTGCATCGGTTTCCCGTCTTGATTAGAAGGCCGGGCGCAAGTCGCCTGCATATTTGCCCGCCCAGTTGGTCAGCACCGGCGTCAGATGGTTTTTAAGCACCTCGGCGCGGGCATCGTCGATCACGCCATGTTTGCGCAAGATCGCGCCCATCGCAACCTCTGCCCCGCGCTGGGTGCCGTCATCAATCTTGAGCGCCACACCAAGCCCCTGTTCCGGGAAGGCTGCACAATAAACACCCTCTGCCCCGACCTTGACCAGCGCGTCCTCGCCGCATTCTTCCATGATGGCACTGCAGAAACGGCCCGTGCCTGCGACCATGAAGGGTGCGTTTGCGCAGCCCTTGCGAATGCGCTTGATGGCATTGGCGCGCGTTTCGGACAGGCCAGCGGGATCAGCCATCCGGGCCATGGCAAGCCCCAGATCGCGCAGGCGCATACCGATTACCGGAATACCGCACCCATCAATGCCACGCGGGGTGGATGACAGATCACAATCCCCCATTTCTTCAAGCACCTTGATCAGGCGCTGCTGAACGGGATGGGGCTCTGCAATGTAACCTGTCGGGTCATCGCCAAGATGCTGCGCGGTCGTCAGGAACCCGGCATGTTTGCCCGAACAGTTGTTATGCGCCTTGGTCAGTTTGACATGATCGGATGCCTGCTTGATCGCGGCATTCAGGCTAAGCGAATAATGCGGCGCACATTCCAGCGTTTCGACCGACAGACCGATCTTTTCAAGCCATGCGGCAACCGTGGTTGCATGCTCTTCCTCGCCATTATGCGACGAGCACGCCAGCGCGATGTGCTTGTCTTCAAGGCCAAAGGCATCCGCCGCACCACTTTCAATCAACGGGATCGCCAGAAGCGGTTTGATCGCGGATCGCGGATACATCAGTGCGTCAATATCGCCGCCCGCGTCAATCACGGTGCCATCCGATTTCATCACCACATACCGGCCACGGTGAAAACTTTCGACCATCGCGCCACGGGTGGCTTCGACAAGGATCGGGTTGGCAGCAGAGGACGATGACATTGCAGAGTGCTCCGGGACGTGATGGATTTGGTGGCGGACCGGGTATAAACCCAGACCATGCTATGCCCGAAATATGGGAATGATGGCAAGCAAGACCAGCGATTACACATAGAAAAACGCCCTGCCGAGGCAGAGCGTTTGTCATCGCAATACGCCGAATGAAGAGCTTAACAGGCGCTCATGGAATTGCCGAGAACCCGGTTGAGCTGCTCAAGGACCACTTTCGGGCTGGCATCCTTGCTGATGAAATCAGCGGCACCCAACGCATCCGCCTGCGCGCGGGTATCGGCGTCATAATGGGCGGAGAAAAAGAAAACCGGCACGTTTTGGCTGTTGGGGAAGCGGCGGCGAATCTCGCAAAAAGCTTCAAAGCCGCTCATGCCCGGCATTTCAATATCCAGAATAATGGCGTTGGGGCACATGCCTTCAAGCTGATCGATCAGATCATCGGCACAATCAAAGCCGGCCACGTCATATCCGGCCCGGCGCAACACTGTTTCAAGGGCTGCTTTGGCGCTGGGACTGTCGTCGGCGAACGCAACCAGTCCATCAGGACAAAATTGCGGCGGCATGGCGCTGAGCGCATTCATGGATGGCGATACTCCGAGATTTGGGACACGCCCAAACTGACAGATGAAAATGTCAAATTGGTTAAACCCGCCAAATTTTTGCCATGCAATGTTCTGCCTTCACCCCGATCTTCCACCCCTTGCGCGAAAGTATAAGGTGGTTATGACACCGGCACCGTGGCACAGAAATCACGGCCCGGCCGATAAAACCCCAATGTTTCTGCCAACATAACGCTACGGAAACCTGATTTGTCGGGTGGCTTATCCGCCTAAATAGGTATTTCCATGCCTATTTACGGAATTAGGGACAGGTGCTATAAACCGCCATGTCGCGAATGTGACCGGAAAACATGATCGGGAATCCGGTGCGGCCCCGCCTTTTGGCGGTGTGGCCAAGCCCGGAACTGCCCCCGCAACTGTAGGTACGAAGCCGTTTTGCGCGGTTTTGCACGAGTCAGAATACCGATGGTGTTTTCTTGGCATGAATTGGGCCGGGCGGGGTGTACCGGGTACTGGGAATCCGTAGTAGAATAGAATTTGGCAACTTTCCGCGCCGCGCCCCATATGGAGTCGCATCAAGGCCGGGATGAACCAAGCCGGGAGAAACCATGTCCGACCCGCTTAAGCTCGCATCCGAATTTCCATCTGCTGATTATGCAAGTTGGCGCAAGCTGGCCGAAGAGGCCCTTAAGGGTGCACCGTTCGAGAAGAAGCTTGTCACCAACACCCTTGATGGGTTTTCCGTTCAGCCGATCTATACAAATGATGATCAGGATGACGCGACCCGGCTGATCCACGAGGTTCTTAACGCCACGGTCGAGCCGCGTGAAACCGTTACCGGTTGGGATATCCGTCAGCTTCATACCCATCCCGACCCCAAAGCCACCAATGCCGCGATCCTTGAGGACCTTGAAAATGGGGCCACCTCGATCACGCTGAAACTTGATGCCGCCGCCCGTGCGGGGCGCGAAATCAGTTCTGCCGAGGTCGGTGTGGACGGGATTGCCATTCATTGTCTGGCCGATCTTGATGCCGCACTTGAGGATGTTTACACCAACCTTGCCACCGTCGGGCTTGATGGTGGTGCCGCGGGTGTTCCGGCTGCGGCCCTGTTGGCCGCGCACATTGCCAATACCGATGGCGCAGACGAAGCCGCCCCGGCCTTTAACATTGATCCGATTGGAACCCTTGCAATTACTGGCACCCTGCCCTGCGGGGCACAGGAGGCGGTTGATCATGCGGCAAACGTCGCGGTCGAGCTGATTGACCTGTTCCCGCTGGCGACCGCAATTTCGGTTAATGGCGCACCTTACTATAATGCCGGGGCCACCGATGGTCAGGAACTGGCCTGTTTGCTGGCAAGCGGGGTGACATACTTACGTGCCCTGACCGATGCCGGAATGGCGGTTGATCAAGCTGCGGGTGCGATGGTGTTTAACGTCGCCATCGGCACGGACTTCTTTGCCGGGATCGCCAAGCTGCGTGCGCTTCGCATGATGTGGAGTCGCGTTCTTTCAGCATCCGGTGCCGAGGATGCGACGATCACGATCAATGCGGTTACCGCCGAAATGGCGATGACCAAGGTTGATCCCTGGGTCAATATGCTGCGCACCACGGTGACAAGCTTTGCCGCCGGTCTGGGTGGTGCGGACAGTGTGAACTGCCTGCCCTATGATCATCTGATTGGCCTGCCTGATGGCTTTGCACGCCGCATTGCGCGCAACACCCAACTGATCTTGCAGGAAGAAAGCAACGTGCACCGGGTCATCGATCCGGCTGGTGGTTCGTGGTTTATCGAAAACCTGACCAAGGAACTGGCGAAGGCCGCCTGGTCGAAATTCCAGTCCCTTGAATCTTCGGGTGGTATTTTAAGTGCCCTTGCCAATGGCAGCCTGAAAACCGAAATCGAGACCGTCTGGAATGCCCGTGAAAAACGCCTGTCCACCCGTCGTGACCCGCTGACTGGTGTCTCCGAATTCCCCAACATCGCTGAGGCCAAGGTGACCTGCGAAACGCCCGACCTTGACGTGATCGTTGCCGATGCCAAGAGCCGCCAGACCAAGTTTGACGGCACGGTCGGCAAAAGCCTTGCTGCCATGATTGAGGCCGCACGCGCAGGCGCCACCATCGGACACATGTTTACCGAGCTTTATGGCACCAGTGCCGCGACCCGTATCGGTGCACTTCCGGCCCATCGCCTTTCTGAAAACTATGAGGCACTTCGCAAACGTTCTGAGGCGCACAAGACAAAGACCGGGTCTTTCCCGCAGGTCTTCCTCGCCAATCTTGGCAAGGTCGCCCAGCACACGGCACGTGCGACCTTTGCGCGAAACTTCTTTGAAGCTGGCGGGATCGAAGCCATCACCAATAACGGCTTTGACACGGAAGAAACACTGGCATCCGCCTTCGCCGATAGCGGGGCCAAGATCGCCATAATCTGTGGATCGGATCCGCAATATGGCGACATGGCAACCGATGTTGCCAAGGCACTCAAGGCAAAGGGGGCCAGCATGGTTTACCTTGCTGGTAATCCGGGCGATGCGAGGTCCGATTACGCGGCCGCCGGCATTGACGACTTTGTCTTTGTCGGGGCCGATGTTCTTGGCATTTGTGGTGCCGCACTTGATCACCTTCTTGGCAAGCAGGGGGAGAAATAACCATGACCCGCATTCCTGATTTCTCCGACCTTCCGCTGTTTGATGGTGCATCCGCCGGCGCAAAGGACCCGTTTGAAAGCACGCCCTGGACCACGCCCGAAGGCATCGATGTCAAATCATCCTATGGCCCCAGGGATCTGGACGGCATCGATCACCTGAACACCATGCCGGGCATGCCGCCATTTTTGCGCGGCCCCTATCCCACCATGTATGTGCAGCGTCCCTGGACGATCCGCCAATATGCCGGTTTCTCCACGGCCGAGGAATCCAACGCGTTTTATCGCCGTAACCTTGCCGCCGGGCAAAAGGGTCTGTCGATTGCCTTCGATCTGGCGACCCACCGGGG
>NZ_DBGS01000032.1:43596-98364 GCF_002295455.1 Thalassospira sp. UBA848
GCGATTGACAGCATCTATGACATGCGCACCCTTTTTGATGGCATCCCGCTTGATCAGATGTCGGTTTCCATGACCATGAATGGTGCGGTTCTGCCGGTCATGGCGCTTTATATTGCGGCCGCCGAAGAACAGGGCGTTGCGCACGAACAGCTTTCTGGCACCATTCAGAACGATATTCTGAAAGAGTTCATGGTGCGCAACACCTATATCTATCCGCCAAAACCATCGATGCGCATCATTTCGGACATCTTTGCCTTTACCTCGCAAAACATGCCGAAATTCAACTCGATCTCGATTTCCGGCTATCACATGCAGGAAGCCGGTGCGACGGCCGATCTTGAACTCGCCTATACGCTGGCGGATGGCATCGAATATGCGCGCGCCGGTCAGGCGGCGGGCCTTCCGATTGATAAATTCGCGCCGCGTCTTTCGTTCTTCTGGGCGATTGGCATGAACTTCTTCATGGAAATCGCCAAGATGCGTGCGGCCCGCATGATCTGGGCCAAGCTGATCAAACAGTTCGATCCGCAAAACCCCAAATCGCTGTCGCTGCGTACGCATAGCCAGACATCGGGTTGGTCATTGACCGCCCAAGACGTATTTAACAACGTCATCCGAACCTGTGTTGAAGCCATGGCATCCACCCAAGGCCACACCCAGTCACTGCATACCAATGCACTGGACGAGGCACTGGCCTTGCCGACCGATTTCTCGGCCCGGATTGCACGTAATACCCAGCTGTTCCTGCAACAGGAAAGCGGCACGACGAACGTCATCGATCCGTGGGGTGGTTCATACTATGTCGAACGCCTGACCCGCGATTTGGCGGAAAAGGCATGGGCGCATATCGCCGAGGTCGAAGAACAGGGCGGCATGGCCAAGGCGATTGAAGCCGGCATTCCAAAAATGCGCATCGAAGAAGCAGCTGCCCGCACACAGGCCCGGATTGATAGTGGCCGTCAAACTTTGGTGGGTGTGAACAAATACCGCGTCACCGATGATCGCCCGGTTGATGTGCTTCAGGTCGATAACGCCGAAGTCCGCCGTCAGCAGATCGCGAAACTTGAACGCCTGCGGGCCGAGCGTGACAACGCAGCAGTTGAAAGCGCGCTGACCGCGCTTACCAATGCCGCCGATGCTGGCAATGGCAACCTGCTTGAACTGGCTGTCGAGGCGGCGCGTGCCAAATGTACGGTCGGCGAGATTTCCGATGCGCTTGAAAAGGTCTATGGCCGTCATCAGGCGGTTATCCGATCCATCTCCGGCGTTTATAAAACCGAGGTCGGTGCTGATAACGAGGCACTGGCCAAGGTTGATCGCCTGATCACGGAATTTGAGGCCAATGAAGGCCGCCGTCCGCGCATCCTGATCGCCAAGATGGGGCAAGATGGCCATGACCGTGGGCAGAAGGTCATCGCGACTGCCTTTGCCGATCTCGGCTTTGATGTTGATATCGGCCCGTTGTTCCAGACACCGGAAGAAGCCGCCAAACAGGCAGTGGAAAACGATGTTCATATCGTTGGCGCAAGTTCGCTTGCCGCTGGCCACCTGACCCTTGTGCCGCAGTTGCGCGCAGAGCTCGACAAGCTTGGCCGTGAAGACATCATGATTGTTGCCGGGGGCGTGATCCCGCCGCAGGACTTCGACAAACTGTTCGAAGCCGGGGCCGAGGCGATCTTCCCGCCCGGAACGGTCATTGCCGAAGCAGCTGGCGACCTGCTAGAAAAGCTTAATCAGTCTGGCGAGGAAGCGGCCTGATCGCCGCTTCCTTCCAGCTCGACGTAACGCTTTGCTGGCGTGAAACGCGCCAAATTCAAGGAACGCTTGGTGAAAGAAACACTGCGCACCATACCTGCAGGCTCTGGCGGCACGATCAGCCCGCGCAAGGCCGTGCGCAGACGTGTGCTTTCGACCGATGAAATCGTCGAAGGGGTTCTGGCAGGCGACCGTACCATTCTGTCGCGGGCCATCACGCTGGTTGAAAGCCGCAATCCCAAACACTTTGAGCAGGCCCAAGCCGTTCTGGCCAAACTCATGCCCGATACCGGCGGATCACAGCGCATCGGCATTACCGGCGTTCCCGGTGTCGGCAAATCGACCTTTATCGAGGCCTTTGGCAAGAACCTGACCAAGGCCGGAAAAAAGGTTGCCGTGCTTGCCGTTGATCCGACCAGTGCGCGTTCGGGCGGGTCCATTCTGGGTGACAAAACCCGGATGAACGAGCTTTCGATTGATCCCAATGCCTATATCCGCCCATCGCCAAGCAGTGGCTATTTGGGCGGGGTCAATCGCATGACGCGCGAAACCATCCTTCTGTGCGAGGCCGCCGGGTTTGATGTGGTTCTGGTCGAAACCGTCGGAGCCGGGCAAAGCGAAACCATGGTCGCGCAAATGACCGACTTCTTCCTGGTTCTGATGTTGCCCGGTGCGGGCGATGAGCTTCAGGGCATCAAGAAGGGTGTGCTTGAAATTGCCGATCTGATTGCGGTCAACAAGGCCGATGCCGATCCGGCCAAGGCGCGCGAGGCCAAACGTGAATATTCCTCAGCTTTGCGGATCATGCAACCCAGCAGCAAGCATTGGCGACCGCAATCGGTGATGGTTTCAGCGCTCATCAATGACGGGCTTGATAACATCTGGGATCTGATCAATCAGCACCGCACAGTGATGGAAAAGGAAGGCGAGTTCACCGCCAAACGCGCCAGCCAGCAACATGACTGGATGTGGACAATGCTGCGCGACCGGTTGCTTGAAACCTTTACCGCGCGTGATGACGTGGCAAGCCGACTGCAGGCACTTGAGGCCGATGTTTTATCGGGCACCACCAACCCGACTGCTGCAGTCGAGGAATTGCTGGGCCTGATCAAGACGGTTGCGAAATAGGCAAACAAAAGGCCGCACAAAATGCGCGACCTCTAAAACATCAAGCTAAAGCTGGCTTACTTGGTTTCTGCTGCCTTGAGCTTTTCTTTCAGGACTTTAAGCTTCTCGACGGCATCATTGATTTCCTGATCAAGATGCTTGAGGCCTTCGCGCTTTTCGGTCGGCACAGATTCGAGCTCATCCAGGGCTTTCTCTACGATATAAAGCATCCTGCGATCCTCCTTGTTTTGATATCGGCGACGTCATTTGCGTGGATAGGCCACCGCAGACGTCGACGCTGGTTAACATAGCACCAAGCATGGACCAACCGATGTGTAATTTCAAAGACATGGATCAAGAATGATCCGAAAGTATCAACCGGCTGTCTGTTCAAGACGTTCCTGAAGGACCCGGATGCTTTCGGAGGTTGATTGCAAAACCTGTTCAAGGCCGGAGAGTGTTTCACGGGCTTCGCGCGAGACCGCTTCGACTTCATCAAGCGCGCTTTCAAAGATATCGAGCATGAATGTGCCCTTTCATTGTTGTTTTTGATGGTTCAAAGCTAGCCGCCAAATTCGCTGAAACCGTGTCAGCAATGCGCTATTTCTGCCGCATTCCGATGTGAGAACGCGCAGGACGGCAAGGCTGATCTGTGATTTTTCACCGGCAGGTTTGGGTCAATTGTGGTAAAAGCCGCCCACTGATTTTCTGAAACCGGAATTGATCACGATGACGCACTTGGTGCTGGCACCGATGGAAGGACTTGTTGACTGGCGCGTTCGGCAATTGCTGAGCGCGACTGGCGGGTTCGACCTGTGCGTGACCGAGTTTATCCGGGTGTCGCAGAACCTGTTTCCGGCACACGTGTTTCATCGCTATTGCCCGGAACTCTTGAACGGCGGCAAGACGCTTTCGGGGGTGCCGGTTCTGGTTCAGCTGATGGGGCACGATCCGGAACTGATGGGTGAAAATGCCGTTGTCGCGGTAGAGCTTGGCGCGCCGGGCATTGATATCAATTTCGGCTGCCCGTCCAAGACCGTGAACAAGCGCGAAGCCGGTGCGTCGCTGCTGAAATGCCCGGAAAATCTGTATGAAATCGTCTCGGCCGTACGGCGTGCGGTGCCGGATCATATCCCGGTCAGCGCCAAGGTCCGGCTTGGCTATTCCGACAAGGAGATGTTCCTTGATATTGCACGTGCGGTCGAAACCGGTGGCGCGCAGCACCTGACAGTGCATGCGCGCACCAAGATGGAAGGTTACAAACCGCCGGCACATTGGGAATATCTTGCGCGCATTCGCGAAGCCATTTCAATTGGCATGACCGGCAATGGCGAAATCTGGGATGTGACGGATTATCAGAAATGCCGCGACATTTCAGGCTGTGACAGCTTCATGCTGGGCCGTGGGGCAATCGCCGCACCGGATCTGGCCACCCGCATCAAGGCGTTTGAAAACGGCGCACGTGTGCCGCGCGAAAGCTGGGCCGATGTTCTGTCCATGTTGCTCGCCTATTGTGATCTTATGGCGTCAGATGGCGCGTCGGAAAACCATCAGGCCGGGCGTATCAAACAGTGGATGGCGTTGATCCGCAAAAGCCATCCGCAAGGCGAAAGCTGCTTTGACGAGATCAAGCGCATCCGGTCAATTGATGAGCTGTGCGCCAAGCTTCGCCACGACATGGCCTTGCCGGAAAATCAACGGACAAACGACCTTATGGCTGCGGAATAGCCGGGAATTTCCGAAATAAACATCAAAACAGAACGGGCGGCCAGTGTGGCCGCCCGTTTTTATTCGATCAACTCTTTGGGTCCTGATCAAGTACCAAAGCCAAAGTCATCAGCATCCAGATCATCCGGATCATCAACACCCATCAGGGTGACAGATGCATCATTGCCAAGTTCGATGACGACATTGCCGTCGGTATCGACATGCATGTCATTTTTGATCTGGTTGAAGTTGTTGTAGCTCCATTCAGACAGATCAATGATGTCTTCGCCCGGCGTGAAGTCGGTAATGATGTCATGACCATCGGTTTTGCCGATCTGGAAGGTATCCCAGCCCGTCCCACCGGTCAGGGTGTCATCGCCAGCACTGCCATAAAGATGGTCATTGCCCGAACCGCCGAGCAGCAGATCATCACCAGCATTACCCCAAAGCGTATCGTTGCCAGACCCACCATCAAGGGTGACATCGCCATAGCTTTCGACATCGCTGGTCAGGTCGATGATGTCATCACCGTCGCCGGCTTCGATCACCTCGATCCCGCTGATGCGGACATCGTCATGGGCATCACTGACACTGTCGCGGATGAACAGGGCGTCATTGCCGCTGGTCATCTGCAAGGTATCGACACCATCGCCACCGATGAAGACATCATTGGACTGGTTGTAGCCATCCAGATTGACGTATTCGCCGGTACCTTCATCGCCACCATCGTCATGGCCCCAGCCATTGCCGTTGTGGTTATGGTGTCCCCAGCCGTTATCGTGCTGATGACCATCCTCGCTCGGGGAGCCATCATTCAGTGCGTACCAGCTGCTATCCCAAACGCCATCGGCGTTATATTGCAAGACATCATCGCCAGCACCGCCATTGAGGACATCTTCCCCAGCACCACCGGTGATCGTGTCAGCACCCGATCCACCCCACAGGGTATCGTTGCCATCACCGCCGTTGATTACATCATCGCCCGCATTGCTCCAGACGATGTCATCGCCGGTGCCGCCCAGGATCGTGACATCACCGTAAGACAGCGTGTCACTGGTCAGGTCGATGATGTCATCCCCATTGCCAGCATCAATGACTTCGATGTTGGAGATGCGCGGGCTGGTGCCCGGATCGGTTTGGGTATCTTCAAGGAACAGGGCATCGTTACCACTGGTCATGGCCAGCGTATCGGTGCCCGAACCACCATCAATGATGTCCTCGGAACGGTTGTAACCCGAAAGATTGATCTGTTCGTTGGTACCATCCATGCCCGGATCGCCAACGTTCTTCGCGGCATAACTGCCGGTCCAGTTCGCATCTTTCTGGTATTCGATGTAATCGTCGCCAGCACCGGCATCAATCAGGTCCGAGCCCTTGCCGCCATTGATGCTGTCATTGCCATCGCCACCCCAGATGGTGTCATCCCCGTCGTCACCGCCAAGGATGTCATTGCCATCAAGACCCGACAGCAGGTTCGCACCATCGTCGCCGAACAGGTAATCGTTGAAGTCCGAACCAATCAGATCTTCGATCGAGCTTAGCGTGTCATTGCCGTTGCTGCTGGTTGCCGTGCCGCTTTCAAGGCTTGCGGCGACTGCGGTGGTCGAGTTGGCATAGCTTGCGGTATCACGACCGGCACCACCAACCAGACTGTCATGACCGGCACCGCCCATCAGGGTGTCATTGCCGGCATCGCCATACAGTTTGTCGTCGCCATTGCCGCCTTCGATGGTGTCATCGCCTTCGCCGCCATAGAGACGGTCGTTGTTTTCACCGCCATCAATAACGTCGTTACCGTCACCACCAAGGATGCTGTCATCGCCCGTACCACCATTGATGGTGTCGTTGCCAGCTTCGCCATACAGCTTGTCCTGACCCTGACCACCGGTGATGGTATCAGCACCTTCACCACCCCAAACGCGGTCGTCACCCGACCCACCATCAAGGGTATCGTTACCGGTACCGCCGGTGATGCTGTCCTGACCACTGCCGCCTTCGACTAGGTCATTGCCCGCATCACCCGACAGCGTGTCGTCACCATCACCGCCATACAGGCTGTCATTGCCATCCATGCCCGTGATGGTGTCCTGACCATTCAGGCCATAGACGGTGTCATCACCCGACAGGGCGGCAATCGTGTCGTTGTTGCTGGTGCCATAAAGCAGATCATCATACGGGGTCGGCCCGCTTGTGGACTGATCGACACCGACGAACATGTCAGCATTGAGCTGGCTCAGCGAGACGCCAACAAGGGTCAGCGTGCCCTGACCATTGAGGTCAATCACGGTGTCATTGCCGACCTGGGTCATCTGGTCTTGCAGATCATCCCAGTCATCAATGTCGAGCGACGCCAGATTGATCGTGTCTTCGTTGACGTTGAAGTCGGTAACAACCTTGTTGCCCGCATTGTTGGAAACAATGATCTCGTCCGCGCCGGAACCACCGGTATAGGTGTCATCACCCGCACCGCCATCAAGGGTATCGTTGCCCGTTCCACCAAGAAGGGTATCCGCACCATCGGTTCCGGTCAGCGTGTCGTTCCCGGCACCACCATCCATCAGATCGTTGCCACTGCCACCCGACAGGACGTCATCACCGTCACCACCACTGAGCGTATCGGCACCGTCACCGCCCAAAAGCGTGTCATTGCCGATACCACCATCAAGGGTGTCGTCACCGCCATCACCAGACAGAAGGTCATTGCCCGCACCACCGGCGATGCTGTCATTGTCATCGCCGCCATACAGAACGTCGTCACCGCCTTCGCCGTCAAGCGAGTCACTGCCCGCGGAACCGTAAATGGTATCGGTGTCATCGCCACCGGAGATGGTGTCATCACCGTCCATGCCGTCGATGTAATCATCGCCGCCGCCGCCATCCATGACGTCGTTCCCGGCATGGCCGATCAGGCTATCGTCACCGGCATTACCCTCGATGACATCATTGCCTTCATTGCCTTCGAGGCTGTCATTGCCTGAACCGCCAGAGATCACGTCATCGCCGCTGCCGCCCGTGATGGTGTCATCGCCATCACCACCCGACAGGCTGTCATTGCCTTCCATGCCGTTGATGGTGTCATTACCGGCACCGCCATCGACAGTGTCATCACCAGCCAGCGCATCAATATAGTCATCTTCGCTGGTGCCCAGCAGGACATCGTCAAACGGGGTCGCGCCACCGTCATTTTCGATGCCGATGAACATATCGGAAGACACATCATTCAGGCGCACACCGCGCAGCGTGACAGATCCCTGATCACCAAGATCAATGACCGTGTTGCCATTCACTTCGGACAGAAGCGGGGCCAGTTCCGACCAGGTGCTGATATCAAGCGCATCAAGCGAGATCTGATCTTCGCTGGTGTTGAAGTCTGTAACGACCTTGTCGCCGATCAGGCTGGTGACCTGCACAACGTCCGCACCCGATCCGGTGTGGATTTCATCATCGCCTTCGCCACCATCAAGGGTGTCGTTGCCATGACCGCCATACAGCTTGTCATTGCCCGCACCACCATCAAGGTAGTCATCACCGGGTTCGCCATGCAGCGTATCGTTGCCTTCGCCACCGATCAGGGTATCGGCACCATCGCCGGTCCAGATCGTGTCATTTCCTTCACCACCATCAACGGTGTCTTCGCTGATGTCGGCTTCGACATTGTCAAAGGTGTCATTGCCCGCACCCAGATCAACCTCGTTGTCCTGGCTGTTGCCATAGACATAGTCGTCATGGGCGGATGCGATGACCTTTTCGAAGTTGGCAAGAATATCGCCGACCGCATCACCGCCAAAGGCACGTCCGCCTTCACCCGGATTGTGGGTATGGGCGTCGGTGTCACCAAGGAAGATTTCAACGCCTTCGTCGGATCCTTCGTAACTGATGGTGTCACGGCCATCACCACCATCAAGGTAGTCGCCGCCAGCACCACCTTCGATGGTGTCATCACCGGCACCACCCAGCAGGGTGTTATCACCGCTTGACCCGGTCAGGACATCGTCGCCATCCGAACCGATGACGTTTTCGATGTTGCTGATCGCATCCGTCCCGGTTTCTGCCGAGGTCGCGCTACCAGCCGACAGATCCACCGTCGCACCGTCTGCGGCAGACATATCAAGCGTATCTTCGCCGTCACCACCATCAAGGGTGTCGTCGCCTGCCGCTGCCATCAGGGTATCGTCACCCGCACCGGCATCGACGACGTCGTTGCCCGCGCCATCGTCAATGACGTCCGCACCATCGCCCGAAACAATCGTGTTGTTGGCTGCGTCACCGGTAATGGTATCTGCCGCCGCACTGCCAATCACATTTTCAAAGCCGGAAATGGTGTCATTGCCGGTTTCAGAACTGCTTGCCGTACCGGCCGCAAGATCAACGGTCGCACCACTGGTGGCTTCGGAAAGATCAAGGGTATCATCGCCTTCACCGCCGGCCAGGGTATCATCACCCGCACCGGCCATGACGGTATCATTGCCTGCACCGCCATCGACGATGTCAGCCCCGGCACCAGCATCAATCATGTCGCTGCCGTCACCACCATTGATGGTGTCATTGCCTTCACCGCCATCCAGGGTGTCGTCACCGGCACCGCCTTCAAGCACGTCATCGCCAGCGCGGCCCGAAAGGATATCGTTGCCCAGGCCACCGGTCAGGGTGTTGTTATCGTCCGAACCGCTGAGCGTATCGTTGCCATCCGAACCAATCAGGTTCTCGATGCTTGAAAGCTTGTCGGTTTCACTCGCACCGACTTTTGCCGTACCGGTTGCAAGGTCGGCATTTACCGCACCGCTTGCATCGCTGTAATCGGCAGTATCGGTACCTTCGCCGCCAGCAAGGGTATCATTGCCTGCACCACCGGACAGCGTGTCGTCACCGGCACCACCGTCAAGGATATTGGATTTGGCATCGCCAGCAATCGTGTCGTCATGGTCCGAACCGACAACGTTTTCGACATGATAGATCGAATCATTCCCGGCACCACCCGTTGCAGAGTAGTTCGCCAGATCAACGTCAACACCGGCGGAAGCATCGTCATATGTGACGGTGTCATTGTCGGCACCACCGACAATGATGTCGTTGCCTTCGCCACCGCGCAGGGTATCGTCACCGATACCGCCCTGCAGCGTGTCATCGCCAGCACCGCCTTCGACAATATCATCGCCGTAGCTGCCATCGACATAATCGTTGCCCGCACCACCATGCAGGTTGTCATCACCAAGTTCGCCGTTGATGGTGTCGTTGCCTTCGTTACCCCACAGGGTATCGGCACCCGCACCACCATTGATGGTGACATCGCCATACGAAATCGTGTCGCTGGTCAGATCGACCACGTCATTGCCGGCACCGGCATTGATGACCTCAACCCCGTCAAGGCGTGCGCCATCGGTCGCGGTTTCATCAACCGTGGTGTCGAAGCTGATCGAGCGAACAAAGAAGTCACTGCTGTCAGAACCGGAAGAACCGTCTGCATAGGGTTCGCTTTCGAACGCGATATAACGGAACTCAACCGGGTTGCCACTGCCATCGGTGGCATTTATGGACGCCGTGCCGACACCGTTGCTGGTGTAATCAATCGTGCTGTCATCAAGCGTGCCGGATGCAACAAGGTTGCCGTCGGCATCAAAGGCCTGCCAGGAACCGATCTCGCCGCCGCCTTCACCGGCCATCAGGTTGGAAACCTGAACCGTGGCCGTGGAGGCATCCGAACCAAGATCGACAACAATGGCTTCGCTTTCGCCGGACTGGGCATCGTGGTTGATCTGACCACCGGCAGTCGTGCCGCCGTCATTGCCGATACCATTACCGTCAAAGGTGACGGTGTCATCAGCCGCAGCAAGGTTCAGCTTGCCATCGCCATCAATATAGGACGTGCCAAAATCAAAGGCATACAGGTTGGCATCCGACCAGGCCGCCTCGACATCCGCGGAGCTCGCCGAATCAGTCAGGCCAAGGGTCCGGGTTTCGGTCGTTGGCGTAGTCGTCTGGCCATCGCCCAGTTTCGAGCCATCGAGAACCAGCGCATCCTCACCATCGGACATATCAAGGGTGTCATTCCCCTCGCCACCGATGAAGGTGTCATCAGAGATGTTCTTGCCGCTGATATCGGCAACATCACCCGTACCATCAACGCCCGGGCTACCGGTGTTTTCGGTGGTATCACCGCTGGTGGCTGTGCCGTCTGCTTCGAAGTTCAGGACGTCGTCGCCCGCACCGCCATCAAGGGTATCGTCACCAGCACCGCCGCTGAGTTCGTCATTGTCAGCACCACCCGAAAGGGCGTCGTCGCCTTCACCACCGCTCAGCGTATCGTTGCCAGCACCACCATCAAGGCTGTCACTGCCCGTGCCGCCATCAAGGGTGTCGGCACCGTCATTGCCAAGCAGGGTGTCATCACCCGCACCACCGGCAACCGTGTCATCACCGGCAAGGGCATCGATGGTGTCATCATCATCGGTCCCGTCTAGGGTGTCGTCGTACGGGGTCGCGCCATCAGTGATGTTGTTGAAATCATCAGCACTCAGGTCGCTGAGAGCAACATTGACGAAGGTCACCGTACCGCCAGCAGGCAGGGTCAGGACCGCGTTACCGTCGCCGTTCTCACTTAGCAGCGGAACCAGATCACCCCAGCTTTCGAGGCCAAGATCATCAATCGAGATTTTGTCTTCGCCAGGAGTGAAGTCGCTTACGACATCATCATCGGTGCCATCGGCAAAGATGAAGGTATCCGCACCGGCACCACCGGCAACCGTGTCATCACCCGCGCCACCGTCAATAGTGTCATCCCCGGCACCGCCGCCGATAACGTTATCGCCGTTCGATCCGGTAAGCTGGTCATCACCGGCACCGCCTGTGACATTTTCAAAGTTCGAAACCTGATCATTGCCGGTCTCGGCCGAACTTGCCGTCCCCGCACCAAGGTCGACAACCGCACCACTCGATGCGTTCGACATATTCAGGGTATCAGTGCCATCGCCACCATCAAGGCTGTCATTGCCAGCACCGGCGATGACCCTATCGTCACCAGCACCGGCCCGCGCAAGATCACTGCCAGCGCCATCGGAAATGACGTCGTTGCCCGCACCGCCATCGATCAGATCGATACCGTCGCCACCATCAATGGTGTCGGCACCCGCACCAGTGGAAATGGTGTCATCAGCACTGCTGCCGGTAACGGTGTCATCACCGGCACCCGTAACGACATTTTCAAAGCCGGAAATAACATCAGCACCGGTTTCGCTGCCGTTGGCTGTGCCATCCTGCAGATTGACCGCGACATCCGCGTCGACATCGGACATATCGAGCGTGTCAAAGCCGTCACCCCCCGAAAGGGTATCGTTGCCAGCACTGCCGACCACTGTGTCATTGCCCGCACCGGCATCAACGATGTCATTTCCTGCACCGGCATTGATGTGGTCATTGCCATCACCACCGCTGATGCTGTCATTGCCTTCGTTGGTCCAGACGGTGTCGTCACCCGTTCCGGCATCAACCGAAACATCGCCATAAGACTCAGTCTGGCTGGTCAGATCGACGACGTCATCGCCTTCGCCTGTGTCGATGACTTCGACACCGGAAATAGACGGTGCATTCGATCCATCGGCATGATCGTTATCAAGAATGATCGCATCGCCAGCTGACGTACCGACAAGGGTATCGACACCTTCGCCGCCATCGAACTGATCATCGCTTAGACCAAGGCCCTCAAGGTCGGCAACATCGCCGGTGCCATCGACACCCGGGCTACCGGCATGGTCGGTTTCATCACCGGCTTGGCCAATACGGTCCGCTTCGAACTGAAGAACGTCGTTACCGTCACCACCATCAAGGGTGTCAGATCCTTCGCCACCGCCGAGCGTATCATTGCCGCCACCGCCAATAACGGTGTCATTGCCTGATCCGCCGCCAACAGAGTCATCACCATCGCCGCCGTCAACGGTGTCGTCACCGTCACCGCCATCGACAGTGTCATTACCGCCGCCGCCGCCGACAGAGTCATTGCCGCTGCCACCACCAACGGAGTCATTTCCATCACCACCGTCGACAGAGTCGTCACCATCGCCACCGTCGACCGTATCATTGCCACTGCCGCCACCGACAGAATCGTTCCCACTGCCGCCGCCAACGGAATCATCACCGTCACCACCGTCAACGGTATCGTTGCCGTCGCCGCCATCGACGCTGTCATTGCCGCCGCCGCCATCAACCGAATCGTCGCCGTCACCACCGCCAAGAGTGTCTTCACCCGGCGTGCCGACATTGTCGATACCAGTGAAGTGATCCGGGGTCAGATCGCCCACAGCCACACCCGACAGGGTCACCGTACCGCCAGCTGGCAGGGTAATAACCGCGCCGTCTGGGCCATCAGACAGCAAGGGTTGCAGATCGGTCCAGGCCGAGATGCCCAGATCCGGAAGTGAAATTGCGTCAGAAGTCAGGTCGAAATCGGTAACAAGGTCGGTATCCGTGCCGTCTTCGAAGACAAACGTATCCGCACCGCCACCACCCGAAAGCGTGTCGTTGCCGGCACCTGCCGCAATGGTGTCATCACCGGCACCGCCAGACAGAACATCGTCGCCCGCACCACCATCAAGGGTGTCGTTGCCTGCACCACCGTCAATGATGTTGGCATCATCGGAACCGGTAATGACGTCAGCGCTGTCCGAGCCGGTTACATTTTCAAAGTTCGCAATGGTGTCCGATCCGGTGTTGGCACCACTTGCCGTACCGGCCGCAAGATCGACATTCACACCACCCGTGGTGTCAGACAGATCAAGGGTATCAATACCGTCGCCGCCATCGATATCGTCGTCGCCACCATCAAGGGAAACGGTGTCATTGCCCGCACCGGCATCAATCGTGTTATTGCCAGACGATCCGGTGATGGTGTCATCACCATCGGTCGCAATGACATTTTCAAAGCCCGAAATGCTGTCGCTGCCGGTTTCAGCGCTGCTTGCGGTGCCTGCGCCAAGATCAATGGTCGCACCATCGGCGCTCGACAGATCAAGCGTGTCATCGCCGTCACCACCGATCAGAATATCGTCGCCAGCACCGGCTGCGATGGTGTCGTTGCCAACACCACCGTCAATGGTGTCAGAACCTGCGCCGCCATCCAGGACGTCGTCACCCGCACCGCCATCAAGGGTGTCGTTCCCGGCACCGCCATTGATGTTGTCGGCACCTTCGCCGCCCAGCAGGACGTCATTACCATCATTTGCCCAGATGGTGTCATCGCCTGCACCGCCATCGACCGTGACATCGCCATAGGAATGGCTGTTGCTGGTCAGGTCGACGACGTCATTGCCGTCGCCAGCATCGATGTTTTCGATATCAACGATGGACGGGTTGGCCGCACCGTTTTCATGATCGCGATCAAGAATGATCGCATCGTCACCAGAACCGGCAACCAGCGTGTCAGTGCCTTCGCCGCCAACGAAACTGTCATCAGACAGGTTCTTGCCCGAGATATCGGCAACTTCGCCAGTTCCGTCGGTGGTTGGGCTGCCGACATGATCCGTGGTGTCACCATCTGCGGCAACATTGTCACCTTCAAACGACAGAACGTCATCACCGGCACCGCCATCAATCAGGTCGGCACCTTCGCCACCGGCAAGCGTATCATTGCCCGCACCGCCCGAAAGCGTATCGTCACCCGCACCACCGGCAAGGATGTTGTCACCGGTCGACCCGGTCAGGGTGTCATCACCCGCACCACCGGTCGCACCTTCGATACCGTCAAGGGTATCGGTGCCATCGGTCGCTGTACCGGTGCCGCTTTCAAGATCGACAACCACACCATCGGTCTGGTCGGAATAATCGACGATATCGTCGCCTTCGCCGCCGATCAGGGTGTCGTTACCAGCACCGCCCGAAAGCGTGTCATTCCCGGCACCGCCATCAATGACATTATCAGTCTCACCACCAGCAAGCGTGTCATCATGGTCGGAGCCGATCAGGGTTTCAAAACCGTCAATGCTGTCATTGCCTGCACCACCGGTCGCAGTACCGGCATCAAGGTCGGCATTCACACCACTTTCGGCGTCTTCATAAGACAGAATGTCTTCGCCCTCGCCGCCGATCAGCGTATCATCGCCGCCATTGCCAAAGACCGTGTCATTGCCTTCGCCGCCATCCAGGATGTTGGCGTTTTCATCGCCGATCAGAACATCATCGCCATCACCACCGGTGACGTTTTCGATGCTTTCAAGGGTATCGTTGCCAGCCTCACCCGTCGCGGTGCCAGCACCCAGATCAACGGTGACACCTTCAGATGTGTCGGAATAATCGGCGGTATCACTGCCATCGCCACCGCGCAGGATATCGTCACCTGCGCCACCGATCAGCGTGTCATTGCCCTCGTCGCCATAGATGTCGTCATCGCCAGCCTGACCGTCGACGATGTCATCGCTTTCAAGGGCATGGATTTCGTCACTGATCTGGCTACCGGTGATGTCATCTTCGAACTCGGTGCCAAAAATGGCGTCATAGCCAAAGAAGTTGTTCTGACCAAGATCATCGACCGAGACACCTTCAAGGGTGATGCTGTCGCCATCGCCAAGGGTGATGACGGCATTGCCGTTTTCATCATCGGCCATCTGGTCACGAAGGGTGGCATAATCCTCGATGCCATAAGCAGACAGATCAATGATGTCGTTTTCGACGTCAAAGTCGGTCGCGGTGTCATGTCCGCCACCCGGCGCAAGCACGATCAGATCTTCGCCTTCGCCAGTGATCAGGACGTCATCGCCTGCACCACCGACCAGGGTATCGTCACCCGATCCACCATCAAGGGTATTGACCCCGTCGCTGCCAACAAGGGTATCGGTGTAGTCGGTACCAATGACGCGCTCGAAATTCCGAACGATATCGTCGCCACCGCCACCCGTCGCGTATTCCTTGACCAGATCGACCGTGACACCGGAATCCATGTTGGAATAATCGACAGTGTCGATGTCGTCTTCGCCATCGCCGCCATCAAGGATGTCATCCCCGGCATCGCCAAAGACCCAGTCGCTGCCAGCGCCGCCTTCGACAATATCGTCGCCTTCGCCGCCAGAGAGGGTGTCATCGCCAGCTTCACCCAGAAGGATGTCGCCACCGGCACCACCATCGATGATGTCGTCGCCTGCACCACCGCTGATTTCGTCAATGCCTTCGCCGCCATCGATCACATCAGCACCGGCACCGCCATCAATCGCGTCGCCGCCAGCACCGCCGGAAATCGTGTTGTCGTTTTCATCACCGACGATCTGGTCGTTGTAATCAGAACCAACAACGTCTTCGATATCGACCAGCGTATCATTGCCCTGACCGGTTGCGGTGCCCGCCCCTAGATCGACATCGACGCCCTGATCCGCACTGCTGTAGTCGGCGGTATCGGAACCTTCGCCGCCATCAAGCACATCATCGCCCGCGCCACCGACAAAGGTGTCGTCACCGGCAAGGCCGGTCAGGGTGTTGTTTTCGTCATTGCCCGACAGGGTATCGTCAAACAGGGTACCGGTGACGTTTTCGACGCCTTCAAGGACATCATCGCCGTCACCACCGGTGACCGTGCCCGCCGCAAGATCGGCAGCAATGCCGGAACCCTCGGTCGAGTAGTCGGCGGTATCGTTGCCATCACCGCCACGCAAAACATCCGATCCGGCATTGCCAACCAGCGTGTCATCGCCGGTTCCGCCATCAAGCGTATCGTTACCTTCGCCACCGATCAGGCGGTCATTACCCGCACCACCGTCGACCGTGTCATCGCCACCAAGCGCGTTGATGATGTCATCGCCACTGCCGCCGATCATTTCATCGGTGTTTTCAGATCCAAGGCGGACATCAACACCAACGAAGTTATCTGCAGTCAGCTCTGACGGGGTAACGCCCTGAAGCGTGATGGTATCGCCGCTGTCAAACGTGATGGTCAGATCGCCATTGGCATCCGTCCCGAACATGTTTTCGAGCGCGCCATAACCGGCAATATTGAAGCTGGTAAGGTCGATGGTATCGACCGCAGGATTGAAATCAGTGACCGTGTCTTTGCCGTCACCCGGATTGAAGACCACCTGATCGGCGCCTTGGCCCAGGGTCAGCGTATCATTGCCCGCACCGGCATCGAAGGTGTCGTCGCCTGCGCCACCGATAAAGGTGTCGCTCTGTCCGCCACCGATAAAGGTATCGCTGAACTCGGAACCACGGATGGCCTCGATGCCTTCAAGGGTATCGGTACCGGTTGCTGTGCCCGAAACGGTATTGTTGCTTGTATCAACCGTGACCGCGGCCTCGGAGTCGATATAACTTGCAGTATCGACACCTTCGCCACCGATCAGATGGTCATCGCCCTCGCCCGACAGAAGGGTGTCATTCCCCGCACCACCATCAAGCGTATCGGAACCCGCACCGGCGGAAATGGTGTCATTGCCAGCGCCACCTTCGACAAGGTCATCGCCGCTGCCCGACGAAATGACGTCGTTGCCTTCGCCGCCCGTAATAGTATCGGCGCCATCGCCGGTCTCGATAATATCATCGCCTGCACCGCCATCGACGATGTCGGCACCTTCGCCGGTGGTGATGACGTCATTGCCTTCGCCAGCATTGACGGTGTTGTCACCGTTACCGGCATCAATCACGTTGCCCGTGTCATCGCCAATGATCAGGTCATCACCGTCACCGGTCGTGACATTTTCAATATTGGTAAAGGTATCGGTATCAGTGCCATCGGTGGCTGTGCCGTTGGTGAAATCAACGGTCTGATCACTGGCAAGGTCGGACAGATCAAGGGTATCTTCACCCGCGCCACCATCGATGGTGTCGCTACCTGCACCGCCGCGCAGTGTGTCATTACCAGCGCCGCCCAGAAGAACGTCATCACCTGCACGCCCATCAAGGATGTCATCGCCGGCCTCACCCGAAAGCGTGTTGCGACCACTATCGCCACGCAGGGTGTCTGCATTGGCAGAACCAGAAACGTTTTCGAAGTTCGAAATCGTATCGCCGGTACTGGTGACACCTGTCTGCAGGTCGACCGATACACCTGATTCGCCAGCGAACGAGACGGTATCTTCGCCTTCGCCACCATCAAGGTTATCAATGCCCGCACCACCAGAAATCGTATCGTTACCAGCGCCGCCTTCGATCACGTCGTCACCACCACCGCCGGTGACGATGTCGTCGCCGTCGCCAGCAAGAACGGTATCGTTGCTACTACCACCGGTGATTACATCATCATGGTCGGATGCAATGATCTGTTCGATACCGCTAAAGGTATCTGTGCCTGTGTCTTCGCCAGAGGCAGTATTGGTTTCCAGGTTGATATCAAGACCCGATGCCGCATCAGAATAATCAAGCGTGTCGGCACCAGTACCACCAACATAGGTGTCATCGCCCAGTTCACCGACAAAGCTGTCATCCCCTTTGCCGCCGTCCAGAACGTCATTGCCGGCACCACCGGTCAGCATGTCGTTCCCGGCACCGCCATCGATTACGTTATCGGCTTCGTTACCGGTGATGGTGTCGTCATATTCTGTACCGGTGACATTTTCGAAACCGGAAAGGGTATCGTTGCCATCGGCACCGGTTGCGGTCCCGGCAGCAAGATCAATGTTCTGCGCCCCGGTTGCCTCGGAATAATCAAGGGTATCGGTCCCCTCACCACCCGACAGGGTATCATCACCCGCACCACCGGCAATTACGTCATCGCCAGCGCGGCCATCAATCGTATCGTCACCAGCCCCGCCCGACAGGGTATTGGCTGCATCCGAACCACCGATGCTGTCATTGGCATCCGAGCCGATCACATCTTCGATGTTGCTCAACAGATCCGTACCGTCGGCCTTGTCAGTCGAACCGGCTTCAAGGTCGACATCAACACCGGTTTCGCTGTTGCTGTAATCAACAACGTCCTGCCCGGCACCACCGTCAATGACATCGTCGCCAGCACTGCCGTTGATGGTATCGTCGCCGGCACCAGTCAGAATGGTGTTGTCCGCATCCGAACCGGTAATCGTATCATCCAGCCCCGAACCGATGGCATTTTCGACATTCAGAACCGTGTCACCGGTTGCCGAGTCCGTTTTGCCAGTTCCAAGATCAAGAGTGACACCGTCTTCCGCGCCAGAATAGTCAACGGTATCAATGCCATCGCCGCCATCAATCAGGTCACTACCCGATCCGCCGCTCAGGGTATCGTCACCCGCACCACCCAGCAGTATGTCATTGCCGCCACCGCCCGACAGGATGTCATCGCCATCCTCACCCGACAGGATGTTATTCCCCTGACCACCAGTGATGGTATCGTCATAGTCAGACCCGTTCAGGTTCTCGATGCCTTGGATCTGATCATTGCCAAGCCCAGAAACCGTACCGGCCGCGAGATCGGCTGTAATGCCGCCGGTCGCATTGCCGTAGTCAACGGTATCAATACCGGAACCACCGCGCAGAACATCATCGCCTTCGGTGGCAATCAGGCTGTCGTTGCCGACGCCACCATCAATTATATTGTCGCCGTCATCGCCAGACAGTGTATCGGCATGGGCTGAACCGGTAACGTTTTCGATGCTTTCAAAGGTATCTTCACCCGCTGCACCACTTGCGGTTTGTGCAGCAAGATCAACCGTCACACCACCCGTGGCATTTGCGTAACTTGCAGTGTCGCTACCGTCGCCACCTGACAGGGTGTCGTCCCCACCAAGCCCTTCAAGGATATCGTCGCCCTCGCCGCCGACAAGAATGTTGTCCGCGTCAGAACCGGTCAACGTATCATTGCCCGCCCCGGCCACAATGTTTTCAACATTGCGGATTGTATCATTGCCGCTTGCGGCGAATGCTGTTCCTTCCTGAAGGTTGACCGCGATGTCACCGGTCTCATCGGAATAGTCGACCGTATCAACGCCGTCGCCACCATCAAGGATGTCAACGCCCGAACCACCGTTCAGGGTGTCGTCGCCAGCCCCACCAAAGATGCTGTCATTTTCTTCGAGACCGTAAATGGTATCGTTACCATCAAGGCCCGAAATGGTGTCCTGGCCATCGGTACCCGAAATGGTGTCATCACCTGAGGTGCCAACAATGTCACGCACACCGATAAAGCTGTCTGCGGTGATCTCATCAAGGCTGACACCTTCGAGCACCATCGACGTGCCTTCACCGAAATCAATGACAAGGTCACCGTTTTCGTTTTCGGACATGTTCTCGTAGAGTTCGCCATAGGTATCGATACCCAGAGCACGGATATCAATCTGGTCTTCGCCAACCGCAAAGTCGGTGATGGTATCGGTGCCATCATCTGGTCCGACGACATAGACGTCCGCACCGGAACCACCGGTCAGCGTATCGTCGCCACCGCCACCGGTGATGGTGTCTGCACCGGCACCGGCATTGATGATGTTGTCGCCAGCGTCGCCCGTGATGGTGTCGGACTGGCCAGACCCGATAACGTTTTCAACACCGCTGATGCTGTCGGTGCCATCGGCATCGGTTGCCGTTCCTTCCGACAGGTCAATATTGATCGCACTGCCACCCTCGTAAGTGACGGTGTCATTGCCAGCGCCGCCTTCAATAGTGTTACTTCCCGCACCACCAACCAGCAGATCGTCACCGGCACCGCCGTCAAGGATGTCGTCACCAGCACCACCAGAAAGGGTGTTGTTCGCGTCATCCCCGATCAGGGTATCAGCGTGATCAGAGCCGCGGATGCTTTCAATGCCTTCGAGCGTATCGTTGCCCGCAGCACCGCTTGCAGTCCCTGCCGACAGATCAGCAGTAACCGAACCGCCCGCATCGCTGTAATCGGCCGTATCAAAGCCATCACCACCCACAATGGCGTCATTCCCCAAGCCACCGGACAGTGTGTCATTGCCAGCGCCACCGAGTACGGCATCATCGCCGTCACCGCCCGACAGGGTGTCGTCACCATCACCACCAAGCAATGCGTCGTCACCGTCACCACCGGAAATAACATCACGACCGGCACCGCCGGACAGGGTGTTCGCACCGCTATCCCCGATGAGCGTGTCGTTCTGATCGGAACCAATGACGTTTTCGATATTGCTCAGGGTATCTTCGCCGCCGATACCGGTTTCCAGATTGACTGAAACACCACCACCGGCAGAGTAATCAACTGTATCTTCGCCGTCGCCGCCATCGATCACATCCTGACCGGCGCCACCGCTTATCGTGTCGTCGCCGCTGTTACCGAAGATGGTGTCTTCGCCAGCACCACCATTGATGGTGTCATTGCCTGCCAGACCGTCAATGATTTCGGCGGCGTCAGACCCCTGCAAGATATCGTCGCCATCGGTTGCACCGAGGGAGTCGATATCAATGAAGTTATCCGCCGTAAGATCTTCCGGAGAGACACCCTCAAGAACAATCGTTTTGTTGTTGGCCGTGATGACCGTATTGCCGCTGTCATCGGTGCCAAGCATTTTCTTGAGCGCTTCGAAGTTCGGAACATCAAAGCCAGAAAGATCGATCTTGTCCTCTGACGGATCGAAATCTGTGATGACTGTTTGGCCGCCTTCATCGCCGAAGATAAAGGTATCAGCACCCTCGCCGCCAGAAACAACATCATTACCTGAGCCAGCGTTGATGGTGTCATCGCCTGCACCAGCCTGGATGGTGTTGTTGGCGTCGGAACCGGTAAGAATATCGTCGAATTCCGTACCGATGACGTTTTCAATCGAGTTTAGGGTATCATTGCCCTCCGCACCCGATACGGCACCAGAAGCAAGGTCAACCTCAACACCACCAGACGCGTCGGAATAGGTAACGGTATCCGAGCCGGAACCACCGGAAAGCACATCATCACCTGCACCACCCGACATGGTGTCGTTGCCGGCACCACCGTTGAGCACGTCATCTCCGCCACGGCCAGATAGAACGTCGTTGCCGCTGCCGCCATTCAGGATGTTGGCATTGTCGTCGCCTGACAAAATATCGTCGGAGGTCGAGCCAGTGACATTTTCGAAATTGGCAATCGTATCGGAGTCTGCACCCGTTGTTGCCTGACCGGTTTCAAGATCGACTTCGACGCCACCCGCAGCCCCCTGATAGCTCAGCGTATCGTTGCCTTCGCCACCATCAAGGTCATCGCTTCCCGCACCACCATTGACCACGTCATCGCCGGCGCCACCGGTGATGGTATCCGTGCCCGTTCCGCCGGAGATGAAGTCGTTGCCGTCACCACCATCAATCGTGTCATTGCCTGCGCCGCCGGAAACCGTGTCGGCGCCTTCCTTGGCGGTGATCGCATCGCTGCGGTCTGTACCGAAAAGAATGTCCTTGTTTTCGGTACCTTCAAGCGAACGGATGCCCTTGAAGTTGGCAAAGGTCAGGCTATCGGGATTCACACCTTCAAGCGTGATGACAGCATCGCCAACCGTGATCGTGGCATTGCCTGCTGCATCTTCACCGATGAAATCGGCGATGTCAGAGAACAGCTCAAGACCATCAATACCCTGAATATCAATGATATCATTGGCCGGGTCAAAATCGGTAACCAGATCATTGCCGCTATCGGAGGTGACCACAAAGGTATCTGCGCCGGAACCACCGCTGAGCGTGTCGTCACCGCCACGACCATCAATGGTGTCATCGCCTGCGCCAGCGGCAAAACTATCATTGCCGCTGCTGCCGAGCATGGTGTCGGCGGCCGCACTACCCTCTATTTCCTCGAAACCGGAAATCTGGTCGGTGAAGTTGTTGCCAGTGACCGTTCCTTTTTCAAGATCGACTGTGACACCTGCACCAGGATCCTCCGCACCGGAATTATAGCTTAGCGTATCATTGCCTTCGCCACCGATAAGGGTGTCATCACCGTCACTGCCAAAGACAGTATCGTTGCCCGCACCGGTATCAATGATGTTGTCGTCATTATTGCCATAGACGACATCATCGCCGGTGCCGGAAACTACGTTTTCAAATCCTGAAATGGTGTCATCACCATCACCGGTCGCTGTGCCACCGGCAAGGTCAACGGTAACACCGCCATCAACGTTGGTGTAGTCGACGGTGTCATTGCCTTCGCCGCCCGACATCACGTCATCGCCGCTGCCACCGGAAATGGTGTCATTGCCAGCGCCACCTGACAGCACGTCATTACCACCGCCGCCTGAAAGGATGTCATCACCCCCCAGACCCGAAAGGGTATTGGCGGCGTCATCACCGGAAATTACATCGTTATTCGCGGAACCAGCGACATTTTCAAAGTTGGAAATCCGCGCCGTACCGGAATCGGACGTCGCCGTGCCGTTTGCAAGATCGACATTCAGGCCCGTCACATCGCCGAAGCCGATCGTATCAGTGCCTTCGCCGCCGTCGACTGTATCGTTGCCACCAACACCACGCACAATGTCGTCGCCAGCACCGGTCGAAATGACGTTGTCATCTGCAGAGGCAAAAACCGTATCGTCGCCAGCACCGGTAATGACGTTTTCGACACTTCGCAGGGTATCAGTTTCGCCGGAATCACTGTCACGCGCTGTGCCGCTACCCAGAATGACTTCCTGTCCGCCTTCGCGCGCACTCAGATCAAGGGTATCGCTGCCTTCGCCACCAATGATGATGTCTTCGCCATCTTCACCGAGGAACAGGTCATCGCCGGCACCGCCATCAAGGATGTCATTGCCACCGCGCCCGACAAGCGTGTCATCTCCGGCGCCGCCACTCAGGACATTGACGCCGTTGTCGCCGTAAAGTTCGTCGTCATAGCCCGAACCCGTCGCGTTTTCGATGCGATCAAGGACATCGTCGCCATCGGCGCCCGTCGCTGTTCCGGCTTCAAGATCGACCTGAACACCGCCATTGGCGCCGGAATAATCGACCGTATCAATGCCTTCCTGACCGCGTAGAGTATCGTTACCAGCACCGCCCGAAACCGTATCGTCGCCATAGCCACCCGAAACAACGTCATCGCCATCGCCACCATCAAGGGTGTCGTTGCCGCCATAGCCATAGACTGCGTCGTTGCCGGAAGTCCCGGTACCGACATCGTCGTCTTCGCTTTCAAAGATGCGGCCAAAGCCACGGAAATCATCCGCCGTCAGGCTATCGCTGCTAACACCTTCAAGGGTCAGGGTGCCTTGGTCACCGAAATCGATAACAGTATTGCCGTTACCGTCATCGGACATCATGGTTTGCAGGGTTGCAAAGTCCTGAATGCCAAGCTTCGACAGATCAACAATGTCTTCTGAACCGGTAAAGTCGGTAATCGTATCGTTGCCGAAATTCTCGGTCAGCTCGAAATCATCATCGCCCGCGCCACCGGTCAGGGTATCATCACCCGCACCACCGGTCAGGGTGTCAATGCCAGCCCCACCTTCAAGAACGTTATCGGCATCATCACCGGTAATATAATCGTCATAGTCGGAGCCGATAACGTTTTCGACCATCTGGACGACGTCGTTACCAGCACCACCTGTCGCGGTTTCATTGGACAGGTCGACCGTAACACCGCTTTCTGCGTCACTATAGCTGGCAGTATCAATGCCGCTACCGCCCTGAATGTGGTCATCACCCTGACCACCACGCATGAAATCGTCGCCCGATCCGCCAGCCATGACATCATTGCCGTCACCGCCAACCAGAAGATCGTCGTCGGCACCGCCCTGCAAAACGTCATCATCGGCGCCGCCAAACAGGCTGTCGCTGCCGTCACCGCCCTGCAGGATATCCTGACCGTTTTCACCACGCAGAACGTCATTACCGGCACCACCCTGCAACAGATCGTTGCCAACGTTGCCTTCCAGCGTGTCATCGCCACCATTGCCCTGAAGGGTGTCATCACCTGCACCACCGCCCAGAACGTCAGCGTCATCGCCGCCCTGCACCACATCGGCACCGGCAGTCGGGGTATTGTCGTACGCAGTTGCGTCACCATCATCGGCATCGGTTACGCCAGACCCGGTTTCAGCATCGCCTTCGCCGGTCGCGTTCGCATCCGTCGCGTCATCGCCTGCGGTGGTTTCGCCAGAAGAATCCCCGGTTGTTTCACCAGCAGGGGCGCCAGCTTCTGCACCCGCATCGGTTTCGCTGTCAGCCGTGGCGTCTTCGCCGGAGGAATCCGCGCTGCCGGCATCAGAGCCGGATGTTGTTTCACTACCAGAATCGGTGGTTTGCGAACCGGAATCTGTCGACCCTTCACCGGATGTGCCACCGGTTTCCCCGGTCGTTTCATCAGTGGTTTCGCCAGTCGTCTGTTCGCTTTCCGAAGACGTGGTCGTATCTGAACCGGTCCCGGCACCAGCCTGGGCACCGGACGTCGTGTTTTCTTCTTCGGTCTGGCTGGTTTCACCCGTCTGGGTTTCTGTACCACCTGCTTCACCGGTGGTTTCTGCGCCGCTTTCACCCGAGGTCGTGTCGCCCGAAGACGTTTCTTCACCGCCAGTTTCCGCGCCAGAAGTGCCGGTGCCGCCCGCACCGGAAGTTTCACCACCGGTCGTCTCGTCACCAGACGTACTGTCTACCGGCTGCCCGGAGACTTCACCGTCGGTTTCACTGGTGTCAGTGCTGCCAGTATCTGTTCCGCCGGCCTCAGCATCGCCACCGGATGTGTCGGAAGCCGGATCACCTGTACCAAGGGTATCTTCACCGCTGGCACCCGATGTGCTGTCAGAACCGCTGCCGCCCGTGGTCTCGCCACCAGTAGCATCGCCGCCGGTGGTTTCGCTTCCGGAAGTTGATTCCGATCCGCTTTCCGTGCCCGTATCGGTTTCGGTCTCTGAACCGGTTAGGGTTTCGCCACCCTCGGTTCCTGATGTTTCTTCACCGCCAGAAGTGGCGTCAGAACCGGATTCATCGGTGGATTCCGACCCGGATGCAGTTTCATCGCTGGTGCTGTCCGTACCGTTCGACGCACCGGTGGTTTCACCATCTGAACCATCTGTCTGCCCACTGGTCTCATCGGTCCCGGTTGCATCACCGGATCCCGTGCCGGTGCCGGTTTCGGTCTCAGAGCCAGCATCGCCGGTGTCGCCGCTGTTGGTGGTGTCGTCCGCGCCACCAGAAGTGGTGTCACCTGCGGCGCTATCTTCCGCAGTTTCAGATGAGCCTGTTGAGCCGCTGTCGGTTCCAGAATCACCGGAAGTGGTTTCACCGGAACCCGTTGCGTCGCTGCCACTGCTGCTGTCTGTCTGACCGCTAGTTTCGCTGTCCGAGGCACCTGTGGTGGCATCCCCTGACGTTTCACCGGTCGTCGCATCAGAATCCGTAGAATCCGTCGTGCCGGTTCCGTCAGATCCATCGGAACCACTTTCTGCACTGCCGGTTTCCGTTTCGCCCGTGCCAGAACTACCTGTCGTGTCACTGCCTGCAGAGTCATCGGTTGTCGAACCGGAATCACTTTGCGTAGACGTATCCTCTGCACCACTGGTGCGACCGGCACCGGAGTCGAGATTGACTTCAACACCCTGATCAGACCCGCTGTAATCAAGGGTGTTTTCGCCAGCACCACCGTCAATAACGTCCGATCCGTCACTGACAGCAAAGGTATCGTCACCGTCGCCGCCAGAAAGGCTGTTGTCGCCCGAGTCGCCGGTCAGAACATCATTGCCTGATGTGCCGCGCAGGTTTTCAATATTTTCAAAGGAAGTACGATTTGCGCCAGTGGCATCCGTCGAGGATCCCTGCGAAATATCAGCGCGCACGCCATCTGAAGCCCCATCGAATGACAGGGTATCTTCACCCGCACCGCCATCGATGTTGTCCGTTCCGCCGCCCGATGAAATGACATCATCACCATCAGAACCAACGATGGTGTCATCACCTTCGCCGCCTTCGATGACATTGGCTTCACCCGCAGCCGAAGTCGCATCCTCGCCCTCGGACGCGACAGACACTTCGTTGATTCGCGGAACGTCAACCAGCGTTACATTGGCAAGCTCTGCCTTCGAAACGCCTTCGAAAACGACCTTGTCGCCGGTTGAAAAGACGATAAACGCGTTGCCCGCCGCATCCTCGTCGACCAGCGCCATCAGCTCGCTGACACTATCAACGCCAAGATCGCTCAGCGCCAATTCGTCTTCGTTAACGTTGAAATCGGTAATCGTGGTTTGCTCAAACCCGCTTTTGAGCACAAAGGTATCGCGCCCATCACCGCCGGTAACAACATCCTCACCCTCGCCCGATTCGAGAATGTCGTCGCCTTCGCCACCAACCAGGGTGTTGTCGCCACCATCGCCCACCAGAACATCGTCATAAGCACTGCCGATGACGTTCTGAATGTTGGTGAAGACCTGCGTTGCTGCGGATTGCGGATTGCCTTCGCCCGAAGAGCCAGACCCAGAATCATTTTTGACCGCGTCAGAATCACCTTCCGAGCGGTCATCAAGTACCTGATCAATGTCGGTGTCGGTTACTCCAACACCATCGTCTTGGTTGGCGGGCGAGACCAAAGCGCGTACTCCCTACATGGGAATTGTTTTTACCGTAACTGCGGCGGACATCCACCCCAGAATTAATTTATACCGTAGTATAAATTAGATTTCTACGAATCATCAATAGTAAATGACTCGTTCCGGCGTGATTAATGCGCTTTTTCTCATGTTTTCCCGCGTGTTGGAAGGGAAAAGCCCAGCCTGTCAGAATCTGTCAGGTTGTATAGAGCAGCCCGATATGACCTATACGTTCTTTAGGCGATCACTGTTCGCGGAATGCGCGATCAAAGCTGGTAGTGATCGGTGAAAACAGGTACGCCAGAATCGTTCTGGCCCCGGTTACGATTTCCAGCTGCGCGGGCATACCGGGCGAGAGAATCATGCCTTCGTGCTCTGCCAGACTTTCCGCATCAATCTCAACCATGGCCTGGAAATATGATCGGCCTTCTGAGTCTGTCAGACGGTCAGGCGAAACGTCAGTAACCGTTCCCTTAACCGGTGCAAACCAACGCTGGCTGAACGAAGTCACGCGGATGTTAACTGGAAGCCCGGCCGAAACGACGTCGATGTCGTTTGGTGACACGCGGGCTTCGATCACAAGACGATCATCGGCCGGCACGATTTCAAGCACCTGTGCACCGGGCGGAATGACACCACCGACCGTGGTAAATTGCATATTGGTCACCGTACCATTGCGCGGTGCCTTGATGTCGGATCGCACCAGAATATCCTCAGCCGAACGCAGGCGTTCATTCAGATCGGAAATCTCGCTTTGGACATCCCGCAGTTCAGTGTTGATCGACTGCAAATGATCACGCATCAACTGGGACTGGCTGGCCTTGACCTGCTGGATCTGTTGTTCGATCCGCGCAATATCAGCAGAAAACCGCCCGATATTGCCAAGGGTTTCGACCAAACGGCTTTCAAGCTGCAGCAACCGGGTGCGCCTGGCATAGCCGAGCTCCACCATCGGCTTGACCATGGCAAGCTCTTCCTTGACGATCCCGACCTGCTGTTCGGCGGCGATCTTTTGTTCGCGCGTTCCGACAATCTCGCGGCGCAATTCCTTGATGCGCTCGTCATACAGCTCAAGCTCACCCTGAAATGCGTTCCGGCGGCTTTCAAACAAGGTCCGCTGCGCATCGGTGATCGAGAAATAGCGCGGATCTTCAAGCGGCGGCGGGAAGGTTAGATAATCTTCCTGCGCGCGTTCAGCAACCAGGCGCGTCTGGGTCGCCAGCGCATTGAGATAGCGGTTGTTGAGCAGATCATAGCTGGCGCGCGACCGGGTATCATCAAGGCGTACCAGAACCTCACCGGCCTTAACCCGTGTGCCGTTGCGCACCAGAATTTCACGAATGATACCGCCTTCGAGGTGCTGAACACTTTGGCGTCCGGAAAATGGCGCGACAACCCCACTGGCCGTTGCGGCCGAATTAACCTCGGCGGTTCCTGCCCATAGCAAGACCGAACCAAATCCCAGAAAAAGGATTAAAAAGCCGATCCGCACCAACGGTTTGACATCGGTGCTAAGCTCGCGCGCGTTTGGAAGTTGCACACCACCAGACATCAGGCACCACCTTGTCGGCGCTCGGCCGATCCTTCAACCACACGCAATTGCGGGCGTCCACGACGGGCCGTTTGCGCGTGGGCCGGTTCACGTTCTGCCGGACGTTCGGTTGCTTCAGATGGCCTACGGCGCGGCGCACGCGCGGCCGCAGCACGTTCGGCATCCTCACGCACCTTGCGCATGCGCATCGCGGCTTCCTCGCGGGCCTTGGCAATTGCTTCGGCCTCGCTCATTTTGCGTTGTGCTGCGGGTTTGCGGGCGGGTTGCGCGCTGCGTTCAGGCTGTGCTTTTGGCTTTGTTGCCGGGCGTTTGGATGCAAGATCCGCAGCACTTGCCGGACGCGCTTCACGTGACGGCCGTGCTGCTGGATCCTTGCGCGCAGAACCCTTGGTCGCATCCGCCTTTTTGCTGACCGGGCGCATGGTCATCATCGTGCCTCCCGGGGTCGGTTGCGGCTTCAGTTCTGCTTTTGCAATCCCGGCTGCCTGCTTGGCGGCCTGGGCCCGACCCGAACCGGTTTCGCCAGTCGACCCGAAATCGGCAATCTCGGGCAGCTCTTCAATTTCTGGCTCAGGCGAAGTATCCGCCTCTGGCGCGCTCATGGCCGTGGCCGGATGACTGTTTGGTGCGCTGTTTTTTTCAACGATCGGACGCGGCGCATCGGGATTGGGAACCTCGATCCGTTTGGGCGTGATGCGCATTTGGCCATCAGATGGCGGGCCATCCGGTGCGGCCTCGGTCGAACGCGCCGCCGGTGGCAAACCACGGGCGATTTCGTCATTCTCGGGTGCGGGTCTTGTCACCTCCGGTTTACTGCCGCCCTTGACCGGAACCACCTGAATCTGTCCATCGGCAAGGGCAAGGATGGCATCTGCGCGTGCAAGAATGCCGCGCTCGTGACTGACGATGAAGGTCGTGATGCCATTGCGCCGCAGCACTTCGATCAATTCGCTGATATGGGCAACACCGCTGTCATCAAGGGCAGTTGTCGGTTCATCAAGCAGCAACAAGCGCGGGCGCGAAAACAGCGCGGCCGCCAAGGCAATCAATTGGCGCTGCCCACCCGACAAATTGCGCCCACCACGATCTACCCGCGTGTCATAACCATCTGGCAGATCAAGGATGAACTGATGTGCACCAGCCAGTTCAGCGGCCTGAATGATGTCGCGCATTTCCGCATTGCCAAGACGTGCAATATTTTCGGCAATCGTGCCCGGGAACAGGAAGGGGTTTTGCGCCAGATACCCGATCTGCGCCCCCATTTCGGCACGATCCACCCGTGACGCTTCGACATCATCAAGTTTCACCGACCCGGAACCGGGCAACCAGATGCCCATGATCAGCTTCAAAAGGGCGGTCTTGCCGACCCCGTTAAACCCGGCAATTGCAATAATCTGCCCCGGCCCGGCCTTAAACGAAAAACCCTTGAAAAGAACGTTGCGGCTGTTGGGCGGCGCAAAGACAAGCCGGTCGACACTGACCGCCATGCCACGACCGCGCGGCATGGGTGCCGGGACCGTCTGGCGTTTTTCAAGCAGGATCTTATTAAGGCGCTCAAACGAACTGCGCGCAGCGTTCCAGCTGCGCCATGCAGTCACCGCACCGTCAAACGGGGCAAGTCCGCGCATGCCAAGGATCATGGATGCCACCATGATACCGATCGTGATGCTTTCGGACAGAACCAGATAGGCCCCGACACCGATAAAGCAGACCTGCATGGCAAGCCGGACAAAATGCGATAACGTGGTCGATGTCCCAACGCGACGGCTGGCCTGTCCTTCCCAATAAAGCGAATCCGACTGATCCGCCTGCCAGCGTTGGCGGGCAGACTGGGTCATGCCCATGGCTTCCATCGCCTCGGCATTGCGGACATAGGTTTCTTCCTGCGCAATGCCGCGGTTCTGGCTTTCTTCGGATCGGTCGACAGAGATTTTCGCGGCTGCCTCGTTGGCAATCGCAATGACGATCAAAAGCAACGCCCCGCCGCATGCCACCATGCCAAGACGGGTATCGAAAATGAACACAACCCCGATATAGACCGGGGCCCACATGAAATCGATCAGGGCAAACGGACCACTGCCCGTCAGAAAACCGCGCAAGCCATACAAATCGCGCAAAGGTCGCTGGCGCATCTGACTGCCGCGTGCGGATTGCTGGACGACATGGGCAAACAGCTCCCCACCCAGTCGCAGATCAAGCGCGGTCCCAACCCGGATCAAAACCCGTGAGCGGAGTTGCTCCATCGATGCAATGAAGACCAGAACAAGACCGATACCAAGCGTGAGAAGGGCGAGCGTATCCACCGACCGGCTGGAAAGAACACGGTCAAATACCTGCATGGAATAGATCGGGATCACCATGTTAAGCAGGTTGATCACCATCGAGAATCCGCCGACAAGCGCAATCGACCGCCAGAACAACCGTTCCAGCGGGGTACGATCCCCCTCGCGTCCCGCATCCGTCTTGCGGGTTGGCCGGATTCTATCCAACAGGCCCATTCTTTCCTTCCGCTACAACTGCCCGAAAAATCGGGCAGAACCCTTATATTTGGTGCCGTTGACCAATTGCCAATCACGCATGACAAACCACCCGCGCAACGAAGCTACAACGGGCAACCTAGCCAATGGCATACTCCCACTATTCTAGTCGAATATATAAGGATGTGTTAAGATTTCGCCGCAAAACCCTTTATTTCATTGCCTTACCGCGCAATCGGATCACGTAATTCTGTCATAAATCAGGCCCAGAACCTGGCCCAAAACTGGGCATAGAATCCTGACCGCTTCCTGTCCGATGTAATCTGTTCTGAATCAATGTCGTTAACAGGTTGTTTGATATAGACTTTTCAGATCGCAACGAAGGTTGCGTTTGCGAATGTCTGTTCATCATCCCTATCTTTGAACAAGACGCACACACCAAACCCCGACAGGCAAACACTTTATGGCTGAAAACACCCCGCAGATTCCGGGCTTCATTCAACGATTTCTCGCCATTCAACCGGGCGGAGCTTCGCATGCGGGGGGCCTGATGGCCTGCATGATCGGCGTGCTTGCCGCCTGCGCATGGATGCTGGGCGGGGTATCAATGATGATTTCCGCTGGCATTGCGGTTGCCCTGATGCTGGCACTTTCGCCGATGATCTCGCCAGAGGTGCTGATGAAAATGCTGCGCGCCAGTCCGCTTTCCGGTGAAGACTATCACGCGATCCATGAAATGAGCCGCCTGCTTTCCGAACGCGCAGAACTTGGCCACAAACCAAAACTGTTCCTGTTGCCGGGCAAGGGGGTGAATGCCATCACGACCGGCACCAATGACAACACCACCATCGCCATTTCAAGCGATGCGGTTCATGGCCTGTCGCCACGTCAAATGCGCGCCATTCTTGCCCACGAAGTCGCCCATGCCTGGCATGGCGATACCCGTATCTTGCTGATTACCGATGTGCTGTATCGCGCAACATGGACGATTGCGCTGTTTGGTTTGGCGATCTTTATCTTTGGTGATTTCAATCCACCCGCCTGGATGATTGTCCTGTTTGGTGCGGTGCCGACCATCAGCTTCCTGTTTCAGCGTGCTGTCATCCGCGACCGCGAATTCGCCGCCGATCACGGAGCAAGTGATTTGCTCAATGGCCCGGAAGACATGATTGATGCGCTTTTGCATATTGATCAGATCAATCGCAAACGTCTGGGTCTTGTGCCCTACCGCAGCACCCAGCCGCCAAGCTTGCTTGATACTCATCCATCGGTTGGGGCGCGGATCAAGGCCCTCCGCGCCCTCAAACCCGGGACCTGGCAAAAATTCTTTGAAAACCGGCGGATGCCGCCGCAATAATCGACCATGGCAATACCGGATAATTCCGATAGTCCTGAACTTGGAAAGTGCGCGATTTGCGGACGTGTGATGGTCGCAGGTCCCAGTGTCGATCGCCATCACTGGCACCCGAAATCACAGGGCGGCACTGAAACCGAATGGCTCCATCGCGTTTGCCATCGCATGATCCACCGCCTGTTTGATGAAGCCACCCTTGCACGCGACTTTAACAGCCCAGACAAGCTGCTTGCCCATCCCGATATCATCAAGTTCGTGAAATGGGTGCGCAAGAAACCGGTTGATTATGTCGACTGGCCGGAAAGTGCCGGGCGTTACGGGCGCAATCGTGGCAGGCGCCGATAAGGGCAGCCTTGCCCAAAACGGCAAAAGAACTGCCCATTTAGCCATTTACCTGCCAAGATAGACGCAATATACGCATCCATCGCGCAGTCGCCGAAAGCAGGAAGAACCGATGCCAAGCTCAGGGTCCGGACCTATTAATTTGATTTGAATGGCAGAGCTTATATTTGTGAAATCCAAGGAAAATCCCGCCGAGCAGGTCGGCATCCCGCGCAAGGGGTTTGACACGGGAGTTCGCAAATATAAACTCTGTCCTTAGGATCGCGCAGCTTTGCACGGTCTACTTTGTCGCAAAACCTTGAAAGATAAATATCTTCCGGCGGTTTCGCTCCGCGTATCCGCACAAAGCTGCGCGACCATTCAAACCAAATTAATAGGTCCGGACCCTAAATATGCTCAATGATCTGATCCCGGTCTTTGTCACGTTGTTTGTGATCATCGACCCGTTGGGTCTGGTGCCGGTCTTCATCGTCCTGACCCAAGGCACCAGTGCTGCGCACCGCCGGCGCATGGCGATCCGTGCGTGCTTGACCAGCTTCTTCATTCTTGCGGCCTTTGCCCTGATCGGCGAAGGATTGCTTGGTGTGTTTGGCATTCACATGCCCGCCTTCCGCATTGCCGGGGGCACGTTGCTGTTTTTGATCGCGCTTGAAATGCTGTTTGAAAAGCGCAGCCAGAAACGCAATGAGCGCGCTGAACAGGTCCATCAGGAACTCGAAGAAGACCACGAGACAGAAAAGCCAAAGCCAAAGACAAAAACCAAAGCCAGCGCGGCCACCTCAAACGGTGATGTCACGATCCCCGATGACGAGGCCGATGATATCTCCATCTTCCCGATGTCGATCCCGTTCCTGTCAGGCCCCGGTGCGATTGCGTCCGTGATGCTCCTGATGGGCAAGTTCGAAGACAACATCGCCATGCAGGCCAGCGTCATCGGCGTTGTCGCCGTCGTGATGGTGATCGCCTTTGTCTTCTTCCTGCTGGCAAACGTTGTTGCCAAACGTCTCAGCCCGACGGTGGCCACCGTGGTATCACGCCTGCTCGGCATGATCCTGGCCGCCCTTGCGGTTCAGTTCATCATCGATGGCATAAAGCAGGCGTTTTTCTAGGGCCCCAGAAAAGAAGTCGGCCTTGCGCTGACAATCCTTACTGTGCCGCCCAGACATAACCTGCGTATAGCAGCAGCATGATGATGCCGGGTATCCGACCAATCTGCGGACGGCGAAGCATCAGCGTCAGGCCAATCGAAACCGCAATCATCACCGGCAGATCAAACATCAGGAACCGTTCCGCGACCGGAATCGGGGACACAACCGCCGTCAGGCCAAGAATCCCCAGGATGTTGAAAATGTTCGAACCAATAATATTGCCAATCGCGATTTCGGATTGCTTCTTCAATGCGGCGATCAGCGATGTCGCAAGTTCCGGCAAGGACGTACCAACCGCAACAATCGTAAGCCCGATAAAGGCTTCGGACACACCAAATGTGCGCGCGATTGTCACCGCCCCGTCCACGAGGTAATGGGCGCCAACCATCAGCATGGCCAGCCCCGCGACAACCCAGACGATTGACAGCCAGACATTTGAAACCGCTTCGGGCAGATCCGTCGATGACGCGGGTCCAGAACGCGACTGGCGATAGGCAAACACCAAATAACCAATCAATGCCGCAAACATAAACCCGCCGGCGACACGGCCAAGGTCACCAAGCGCAAAGAACGGCACCAGCACAACAGCAGCACCAAGCATCACAGCGGTATCGCGAACAAGCGTGCCGCCAGATACCGCAATGGGCCAAACCACCGCAGAGACACCAACAATCAGCAAGATGTTCGCAATATTGGACCCGATCACATTGCCAAGTGCGATATCAGGTACACCGCGCAAAGCAGCATCCAGTGACACAAGAAGCTCCGGCGTCGATGTCCCGAACCCAACCACCGTCAAACCAATCAGAAGCGATGACATGGAAAGCTTGCGGGCGATACCAACACTACCGCGCACCAGGGATTCACCCCCAAAGAAAAGCCCGGCCAGACCGCCGAGCAACATCAGATATTCCATAACCAACGCCCTTCCAGCTTACATTGCATCAAATCACGCTTTTGGATGCATGCTGCGTGAGTTGTACGACAATTGGGGACATTGCAAGCCCATCACGACGTACCCATTGAAAAAAGATTGGGTCATAAAATCTGATCCAAGCATCACGCCCTGTGTTATTGCTGCTCCGTCAAGGCCAACAGCTCGTCATGCAGGGCCTTGGGGATCGTCACGCCTTTTGTCTGACTGCGTTCGCGGGCTTCAAACCGGCGTTGCGATGGCAGGCGCGCGCCCTGTTTGACGATCTCTTCAAACAAGTCTTCGGCGTGATCAAGATGCTTTTGCGCATCAGCACCAAGGAATGTTTCCGGACAAAACGCGATGATGATTTCCCCATGATGCGGATTACCCGGCGCATCTTCGGATGCGGCATGGGTTTCATGCCCAAGCACATCACCGATCAACGGCCCCGCTATCAAACCGATCATGGTCGAAAGTGCTGATCCCTTGTGCCCGCCAAAGGTCAGCATCGCCCCTTCGAGCGCCTTGGTCGGATCGGAGGTGGGATCACCGTTTTCATCAATCGCCCAGCCTTCGGGAATCGGCTTGCCCGCGCGACGGTGCAATTCGATTTCGCCGCGCGCGATCATGCTGGTGGCAAAATCAAACGTGTAGGGCGTTTTGCCCGGACGCGGCCATGAAAAGGCAATCGGGTTGGTGCCCAGGAGCGGTTTGGTTCCGCCTGCTGGCGCGACAAAGGCATAGGTCGGTGTCATCGCCATCCCGACCAGACCGTGGGCAGAAATCTGCTCGACCTCTGGCCACAGGGCCGAAAAATGGAAGCAGTTATTGATCGCCAGAACCGAAATACCGCAATGGCGGGTTTTTTTGACAAACATCGGCAATGCTTTTTCAAAGGAAAGCAGCGAGCATCCCTTGTGCGCATTAACCCGCGTAATGGCTGGCGCCTGATCAATAATTTCTGGCATCGCATGGGTATCAAGCCCGCCATTCCGCGCGGTCTGCACACACCCCATCAGGCGGTAAAGCCCGTGCGAATGACATTCATCGATCTGGGCGGCCACGACACTGCGCATGATCGCGCCAGCATGCTCTTTGCCAAAGCCGTTATTTTCAAGCACAGCAAGGCTCAGTTTTTCGGCGTCTTTGATTGTCAGCGTGACGGTTTCTTGCATCGGTCGGACGTTCCTTCAAGGCAAACAGTTTTGTATTTTATTGACTGAAAGCTCTATCCGATCCTGCCCCACCTTGCAAAAACTCATACAAATAAGGAGGGCAGTTTGCCCTCCTTGATTTAAAGTCTGATGTTTTGGGAATTAACGATTAATCCCAACGCTTTGCGGCGCGCAGGATGGCCTCGGTTCCGATCTGGTAATGATCATAAAGCGCGATGCTGTCCCCGCACTGGCCAAAGGCGTTCACGCCAAGCGGCGCAACCGCGTGACCACGCACACCGCCAAGCCACGCAAGGGCGGCCGGATGACCATCAATTACCGTCACAAGGCGGGCATCATCGGCCAGAGGTTTAAGCAGGTTTTCAACATGGGCCATTTTGCCATCCGCCTTGCCTTCAAGGCGGGCACGTTCAAGATCCTGCCATTCGTTATACAGGCGGTCTGTCGATGTCACGGCAAGCAGGCCAAGCCCCGGATGATCTTCAGACAGCTTTTCCCATGCGGCAATTGCTTCGGGTGCCATGGCACCGCAATAGGCAATCGCCATCTTGCAATCCGCACCCGGCTTGCGCAGCCAGTAACCACCCGAAATAATTTCGGTCTTTTCAGAATCCGACAGGTCACGTTCCGGCTGTGACAGCGGTTTGGTTGACAAACGCAGGTAGATAGAGCCGCCTTCCCGATCCTGCATATGTTCGAACGACCAGCCCATGATCGCGGCCAGTTCGTCGCCAAAGCTTGGCTCAAAGCTGGTCAGGCCGGGTTGGCCCATGCCAATCATCGGCGTGCTGATCGACTGATGCGCCCCGCCTTCCGGTGCCAGCGTTATGCCGCTTGGTGTTGCCACGACCATAAAACGCGCATCCTGATAGCAGGCATAGTTCAGTGCGTCGAGACCACGGGCAATGAACGGATCATAAAGGGTGCCAATCGGGAACAGGCGCTCCCCAAACAGACTGTGCGACAGGCCGAGTGCAGCCAGGTTCAGGAACAGGTTGTTTTCGGCAATGCCAAGCTCAACATGCTGGCCGCTCGGCGATCTGATCCATTTCTGGGCCGAGGGGACCTTGCGTTCCTTGAACTGATCGGCCAGTTCTTCGCGGCCAAACAGACCGCGCTGGTTCACAAACCCGCCAAGGTTGGTCGACACCGTCACATCGGGGGACGTGGTAACGATCCGGTCCGACAGGTCGCTTTCCTTCATTTTGGCCAGCTCGTTCAAAATCTTGCCAAAGACTTCCTGCGTGCTGGATGTTTCCGCACGTGCATAGGGCATTTCAGGGATGGTGATGTGTTTGGCCGACTTGTTGCGCGGGGCATCATCATTAAACGGTGCGCTGGCGATATAGTCGCGAAGCGCATCGGCACTGATATCAAGGCCAGCCGCGATATCCCATTCCTGCCCGTCGGCGACCTTGTTTTGCAGCTTGAAGGCATCCATTTGCGGCACATTCATCAGTCCCGCATGGTTGTCCTTGTGCCCCTGAAGCGGGGTACCATAGCCCTTGACAGTATAGGCAATAAACACGGTCGGCTTGTCATTGGGCACAGACTCAAAGGCGCTTAGAACTGCTTCCATGCAATGCCCGCCCAGATTGGTCATCAGGTCATGAAGCTGGTCATCGTCATACTCACCCAGCAAGCTTGCCAGCGCATTGTCGCCTTCCATGTCCGATGTTATCTGTTTGCGCCATGCTGCGCCGCCCTGGAAGGTCAGCGCCGAATAGATGTCGTTGGGCACATCATTCAGCCACTTCTTAAGCGATTTCCCGCCCGGCTTGGCAAAGGCGTCATGCAGCTTGCGGCCATATTTGATGGTAATCACGTTCCAGCCAACCGCGCGGAAGAACCGGCCAATCACGCGGAACAGATGCGCATCGATCATGCCATCAAGGCTTTGACGGTTATAGTCGATCACCCACCAGACATTGCGAATGTCATGCTTCCAGGTATCAAGCAGCGCCTCATAGATGTTGCCTTCGTCAAGTTCGGCATCGCCAACAAGGGCGACCATGCGGCCGGGCGTTTCATCCTTGGGCAGCATGTCCTTGTAGCGCAGGTAATCCTGCGTCAGGGCGGCAAAGTTCGTCACCGCGGCACCCAGGCCGACGGAGCCGGTCGAGAAATCAACCTGATCACCATCCTTGGTGCGCGACGGATAGGATTGCGCACCACCAAAGGACCGGAAGCTTTCAAGCTTTTCCCTAGTCTGGCGGCCAAACAGGTAATTGATCGCGTGAAATACCGGGCTTGCATGTGGCTTGACGGCAACCCGGTCCTGCGGGCGCAGAACATTGAAATAAAGGGCTGTCATCAGGGTCGTCATCGACGCACAGCTGGCCTGATGACCACCGACCTTGATGCCATCACGCTTGGGACGCAGATGGTTGGCATGATGGATCGTCCAGCTTGAAAGCCAGCGCACTTTCTTTTCAAGCAGACCAAGCATCTCAAGATCCTTGGCATTGATATCGGCCGTGCTGCTTGCTTCGATGATTTCACCGATTTCCGGTGCGGTTTCTTGTGCTGACATTTCCTGATGGCCTTTTGTGTTATCCGTTATGACGGTTGTTTTAATTGGTTTGGTTCGCCGCAGCGGGTCGACAAACCGGTATTGTGATGCCGATTTTTAAGCGCGCGATGGGGAAATCAAGATAGCTGCGCTGCAATTCACACAAGATTCGGCAATTTTGCCGAATTGTTGGAATCTGCTACGACGATTCTGCAAAGATCCTCGAATTTCCCTTCGGCTGAAAAGTCCGATAAATTGCCCGACCTGTGATGTTTTCGCGCGATTCGATCCAACCGAAGCATTATGCAAGATGACGGTATTTCCACCGCTGACACGATGCGCTAAAGTAATTGCGTCGCAATAAACCATACCAATATATAGTACGCCCCACCCAAAAGTTGGGCTCTCGCAACAGCGAACACGCGAAACTCCCATTTTCCACCCCGCTTTCTCTAACGGACGTTGTTTGGTTTTGATCACAAGCAGGAATACAGCGATGGCAAATGCAAGAATGCTTGTTGTCTTTGTCATCTCAGTCCTGTTTGGCGCCATAGGCACCCATGCCCAATCAGTCCCGAACGTTTCGCCTGCCAACAGTCGATCCCAAACAGATCAAATCAAAACATCTGCGCTGCCTGACATCCGCGTTCCGATGGATACGTCGTCCAAATTCTGCAAAGGCCGCGTAAGCTGGGAAGATTATTCGGAATACCATATGGATCTTTTGCGCCTTGCTGTCCGCCTGAGCAACGCGAACACCAAGATCACACCGGTCTGCATGGATTACCCGACCGAAGCGCGACGGATTTCGATGCTGCAGACTGGCGATCAGATCAACACGGTCTTCTTTGGTGCCAATAACGAACGAGAAGAGAAGCTTCTGGCTGCCTATGTCCCGATCTATCTTGGCACAACCGGTTTGCGACTTTTCATGCTTCGCGCCCAGTCAATTGACGCGCTTGATAGCGTCAGAACGCTTGACCACCTCCGTACGTTTTCGATGGGTCAGGGCCTGGGATGGCCCGACAGCGAAATCCTGATAAACAATGGCTTCAATATAATCCTTGGCCGCTACAAGACACTTCATCGCATGCTGTCGGCTGAACGCTTTGATCTTTACCCGCGGGCCTATTGGCAAATCGCCGGGGAATGGAGCTGGATGCATGAGCAGGCACCGGGGATCGTTATTCACCCCGGTATCGCTCTTTATTACCCGCTACCAATCTATTTTTTCATAAGCCCGAACTATCCCGAGTTACACGAAGCCATAGAGACCGGCCTGAAACGGGCCCATTCAAACGGCATGATGCTTGATCTGATCCATTCTCATTTTCAGACCGCACCATCCTTTAACCAGATTTCCTTGTCCGATCTGCACGTCCTGCGAATTCCAAACAGTCAACTGTCTGCAAGATCGCACGAAGCATTGCGCACTTACGGCCTTCTGGATTAGCAGCCCTTCGCCTTACTCCGCTGCAATCGCCATCTGATCGCCATCTAGTGCGTTGGACAGATCAGCCAGAATATCATCGATGCTTTCAAGCCCGGCCGACAGGCGAATCAGCCCGTCGGTGATCTGATATTCGGCACGTTCTTCAGCGGTATAGGTTGAATGAGTCATGGATGCCGGGTGCTGGATCAGGGTTTCGGCATCGCCAAGGCTGACTGCGCGCGTAATCATATTTAGCCCGTTCATCAGTTTACGGCCTTCCTCAATCCCGCCCTTAAGCTCGAACGCGATCATGCCACCAAACCGGTCCATCTGTTTTTTGGCCAGTTTGTGATGCGGGTCGCTTTCAAGTCCCGGGTAAAAGACCTTCTCGACCTTCGGGTGTTTGGCCAGGAAATCGGCGATCTTTTCGGCATTGTCGCAATGGCGTTCCATACGAAGCTCAAGCGTTTTAAGGCCACGCATCACAAGGTTGGCATCCTGCGCGGAAAGCACTGCACCGGTCATGTCCTTAAGCCCCACCAAGCGCACCTGCGTCATGTCCTCAAGCGTTCCGATCACTGCACCGGCCATCAGATCACCATGGCCACCCAGATATTTGGTCGCAGAATGAACAACGATGTCGGCACCGAGTTCAATCGGACGCTGCAGATACGGCGTGCAATAGGTATTATCGACAACGACCTTGGCACCATGCTTGTGCGCGATGTCCGAAACCGCTTCGATATCGACCAGACGCATGTTCGGGTTGGCCGGGGTTTCGAAATAGACAATCTTGGTCTTGTCCGAAATCGCCTTTTCCAGTTCTGCCGGATCGGTCAGATCGACATGGGTATGCTTGATGCCAAATTTTTCCAGACCGTGGCGGAAGTAGGCAAATGTGCAGCCATACAGCGTACGATCGACAATGATCTCGTCGCCCGGCGCAATAAAGGTCCAGAAGACAGATGTAATCGCACCCATGCCCGATGCGGTCGCAACCGCGGCTTCACCGCCTTCAAGAACAGCCAAGCGCTTTTCGAGAAGATCCAGCGTCGGGTTGGCAATACGGGAATAGATAAAGCCCTGCTCGTCGCCGGCAAAGAACCGCCCGCCCTGCTCGGCCGTTTCGAACGCAAAGGTCGAAGACATGTAAACCGGCTGGTTCAGCGCACCATTGTGGCTTTGCGGATCGTAACCGTGGTGGATCGCACGGGTGGCAAAGCCGGTTTTGGCACTGTTATGTTTGTCATTGGCAGACATCGGAAGGCTCCTTGAAATGCGTTTATTCTGCCCTCCACAGCGCAAGCACCGTGCCAGATTTGAAAATCCCCTGTTTTCAAGGGCTTGGCAGAATTGCCCCACTCAGAGGTGTAAATAATATTTTACACACTCGCAGAAAGCAGTTCCGGGAACCGCAAAGACACTGGATTCCTGAAGCTTGGGGATGTACAATTTTCCTTACAGTGTAAATTTATCGGTACAGATATGCGGTTTGAAATTCGTGGTGAAAACAGGCTTGGCATTACGCGCGACGTGATCAATGTCCTGACAGATCAAGGGCTCGACATCCGTGCGTTTGAAGTCACCACCCATCACATCTATGCCGATATCCCCGCCGTTCGCCCGGAACGGTTTCCTGCATTGGCAAAGGCGCTCAAACAAATTCCCGGCATCTTTGACATCACCGAGATTGACCGACTGCCAACCGAACGCCGCCGCGCGCAATTACATGCAACGCTTGCTGCGCTCGGCGACCCGGTTATTGCAGTTGATGCCAGTGGCCTGATCGCGCAGGCCAACCCGGCCGCACAGGCGATTTCCGCAACCCCTGAAATTCCCCTGCGTGATCAGGGTATATCCAGCATTTTGAATGAACCATCCATTGAAGATTTACGCCAAGGCGGGTTCCACCTGCCAGAGCGCGAGGTTGCCTTGGGCGGGCAAACCTATCTTTTGCAGGTCGAACCGATTGGCCATGTGGATGACGGATCCGATAGTGCCGATGATGCCCCATGGGGTGGCGTGATGGTCTTTCACCGCCCGGCGCGACTGGGGCGCGTGATCACAGCCCTTCAGGATCGCAGCCATACCGGCTTTGACGACATTATCGGCACCAGCCGCGCCATGCTGCGCGTCAAGTCACAGGCAGAGCGACTGGCAGCCATTGATGCGCCGCTCCTGATCCTTGGCGAGACCGGAACCGGCAAGGAGCTGTTTGCACGCGCCTGCCACCGTGCCAGTACGCGGGCTGATCAGCCATTTCTGGCCCTTAATTGCGCGGCCCTGCCCGAAGGCCTGGCCGAAAGCGAATTGTTTGGTTATGCCGCAGGGGCCTTTACCAGCGCCCGGCGAGGCGGCAAGCCGGGGCTTTTGGAGCTTGCTGATGGTGGCACCCTGTTTTTGGATGAAATCGGCGAACTGACACCCTATCTGCAGGCGAAGCTTTTGCGCGTGCTTCAGGATGGCAGTTTCCGACGTGTCGGCGGCACTGATGAAATCACGGTTGATGTCCGCATCATCAGTGCGACCAACCGCGACCTCGAAGCCATGTCCCATGACGGCACATTTCGCGAGGATCTTTATTTCCGCCTTAACGTTCTTGGCATCACCCTGCCCCCCTTGCGCGACCGGATCGAAGACATTGCCGATCTGGCGGCCTTTTTCATCGACCGCACCGCCCAACAGACGGAACGCAGCACACCACGTCTGGCCCGTGATGGCCTTGATTGGCTTTGCGCCCATGACTGGCCGGGCAATGTGCGCGAACTTGAAAACACCCTGTTTCGCGCCGTCGCCCTTCTGGATGGCAAGACCCTTGGGGCGCGCGATCTTGCCGATGCTGCCAGCGGCACGGCAAGCGTGGCCGCCCCTCAGCCACACAACGCAGCCGAAACGGCGCAAGACACGGCCACACCCCCAACGCAGCAAACAGACCTGATCGCCACCGCCCTTGCACAAAGCGATTTCAACAGCGGCATGGATTTGCTCGAACGTGAAATGCTGGCGCGCCTGTATCCGGACTACCCAAGCTCGCGCAAACTGGCTGATCGGCTTGGCGTTTCGCACACCTCTATCGCCAACAAGCTGCGCAAATACGGGATTGGCACCTAAAAAGCCATCCACCCGACAACAGCATTTCTTGCCACTTACATTGCACTGCGGCATGATCTTCCTAAATCAAAGGGCAGAAAGCCCATTTCACAGGGAGAAGACAGAATGCTGACAGGTAAACGCGCACTCGTAACCGGCTCCACCAGCGGGATCGGCCTTGCCATGGCCAAGGCGCTTGCGGGCGCCGGTGCGGATGTGATGCTCAATGGCTTTGGCGACGCTGATGAAATCGAGGCAACCCGCAAAAGCCTTGAAACCGAGTATGGCGTTACAGCGCACTATAACGGGGCCGACCTGTCCAAACCCGATGAAATCGAAACAATGATGAAGGACGCCGAGGCCAAATTTGGCGGCGTCGACATCCTGATCAACAATGCCGGCATCCAATACACCGCCAATGTCGAAGATTTCCCGCCCGAAAAGTGGGATGCGGTGATTGCGATCAACCTGTCATCTGTCTTCCACACCACGCGCCTTGCCGTGCCTTATATGCGCAAACAAAACTGGGGCCGCATCATCAACACGGCCTCCGCCCACGGTCTTGTCGCATCCGTCCAGAAGGCAGCCTATGTCGCCGCCAAGCACGGCGTGATCGGATTGACCAAGGTCACAGCCCTTGAAACCGCCGAAACCGGCATCACAGCCAATGCCATCTGCCCGGGCTGGGTGCGCACCGAACTGGTCGAACGCCAGATCGAAGCGCGCGCGAAGGAAAACAATATCTCAGTCGAAGAATCCGCAACCCGCCTTGTCTCGGACAAACACCCGTCCAAGCAGTTCGTCAGCCCCGAACAAATCGGCCAGACAGCACTTTATCTGTGCTCGGACGCGGCATCACAAATGACCGGCACGCATCTTTCGGTCGATGGCGGCTGGACAGCGCAGTAACGCACACACCCGAAAACATCAAAGCCCCGCAGGCAACATGCCGCGGGGCTTTTTTTTTTGCACAGATCGCTCCGCACCTAGCTCAGATCGCAATCACATCCGTTGCGCTTGGCATTGGCGATGCAGTCGGATTTGTTCGAATAACCTTGCGTCGAAGCCCCGACGATATTGCCATTGCTGGCCGTCCGCCGCCACCGCCAGCCATCCTTTGCTTCGTAAAGCTCCCACAGATCACCTTTCGACCCTGTACACTTTGACATCGCTCGCCTCCTTCAAACCGAAATTCATTGAGGGTTCGACGCTGGCGCAAGCCGGTTGTGACAAAAAATTAGGATGATTGCCCCAAATACCGTCCCAAATGCTCCACCAGCATCCGTATCTTCGGGCTCAGATGCTGGTTGGTCGGGTAGATTGCCCAAATGCCTTCATCGGATGGTTGGTATTTGGTCAGTACCGGCACAAGGTCGCCACTGGCAATCCAGGGATCGACGTAATAGTCGGGTAACTGCACGCAGCCGATGCCCTTGCGCGCGGCACCTAGAAGCACCTGACCGCTACTGGCATGAATGCAGGCATTCGCGACAAGCCCACACCTCTATCGCACTTAGCGGGAGCCTATTTCCACTATGCACAAATTTAGACGCATGGTAGGTACATACGAAATATGTTTCCTTGTTGTGTGACCTTAGAAGATGGTTGGAAAAGCGCAAATAAATTTGGGCAAACTTGTCCTCCGACTACTTCCTGGTCTGTACCTGCGAAGACAACTCCAATGGGCGCAATCCCATGCAATAAGTGACCAAACCTTCTTCCTGACGTTCGACTGCGACACCGGTCGCGATGCAAAAGCAGCTTTGAAAATTCAACATCGACTGCATCAGGCTGGGATGAGAGCTGGCTACGCAATACCGGGCGAGCTGTTGCGGGACCACTGGGATGACTATCAGAAACTCCTCACGATCGGCGGGTATCTGATAAATCACGGCTACCGCGAACACGCGGCAATCGATTCCGCCTCTGGACGACTTTACTCAACGTTCAGTTATCGAGATGTCGATGATGAAGTTTGGCAACAGGACATCATTGATGGCCACAATACCATCGCAGAACTCACTGGGAATGAACCAAGGATTTTTCGCACCCCTCACTTTGGAGAGTTCAACACACCGCGTCAGCTGAAAAAACTGTATCGCTTTCTCGCAAAGAATGGATACAGGCTATCGTCTTCAACGACACCGGTTTTTGGTTTTTTGAACGGCTCAGTTCAGACACAGCCAAATGGACTGATTGAATTCCCGTTAAGTGGTTCTTTGGTTAAACCCACACAGCTTGTTGATAGCTGGGGCTATATAGCCGCGCCCGATGCCTTGGGTCGCGGCGCACTGATTGCGGAACTAGAGCGTTACCTTACGCACTTTTCCTTAGGCGAAATACCGTTTACAAACATATACTTTGATCCTGCTGACATCGTAAATGACGAAGAAGTACTTGATTTGCTTGTTCGCTTTAAGCCTTACTGCCACCCGGGATACGATAAATATCTTGGTTCTGAGATGAGCAATTAAACAGATATGACTCACGTCCCGCGAATTCTTGTGATTGGATATTGCTATCCACCCACAGCCAGCCCGGAAGCGTTCGTAAGCGCAAAACTTCTGCGCAATATTCCTGATTGCAAAATTGATGTTCTGACACTGGAAGATGGGCTGGTCAGTGACTTTTGCGACACCGAAATGGGTGAGTACGGATCCGACATTAACGGTGATGTCATCAAGGTTTCTCCGCCCCAACTGATCAAGTGGCTATGCCGTTTGCCACGCCTACCGTTGCGCCCAGATCGTTGGATTTTAGCTAACCATAGTGTTCGCAAACACGCTCTAAGACTGTTGACCGAAAAATACGACCTTCTTGTGACACGCTCTCAATATCACTCGGCACATCTAGTTGGACTTAAGATCAAAGCAATGATGCCGGAACTGCCATGGATTGCCTGCTTCTCGGATCCATGGTCAGAAGCAGATCATCAAGCTCACGTACCTCTGTTCTCTTATTTCAGTCGTAAACAAGAGCAAAAGGTCATAAAACATGCTGATCATCTGGTATTTCCAACTGAGGGCCTGCTCAAGCACATGACCAACGACAAAGGTCAGGCCTCACTCAAGTCGAGCGTCGTTCCCCACTGTTTTGATCCAGATCTGTATGAAGACAGTTCTCAAGCATCAAAAGCGAGCCAGATTCCGCATGAATGCACTTGGCGAATATTCGGATCATTCTACGGCAATCGACAACCTGACATCCTGCTGCAATCGCTCAGCAAGATCAAAATCCCCAAGAATACGAACCTAACCATTGAAATATTCGGCTCCAACCATGAGAAATATGGGAATTTAACAGATTTCAACCACGCTCATGAGGACCGAAAAATTACCTATGGTGGCCAAATCTCTCACAAGAGAGCATTATCCTTGATGCAGGATTCTGACCTTTTGATTGTTATCGACAGCACCGATAATCAAGAGAGTTTTTACCTACCGTCCAAAATCATCGACTATTTTGGCAGTGGCAAGCCTATTCTGTCTATTTGTCGCCCCGGAACTGTAAAAAACATTACTGAGGGAAGGGGTGATATTGTTGCAGATATTGATTGCCTTGATTCCATTTGCAAAGCCATGGAAAGCGCACTCTCAAGAAGCCACAAAGGCAACCCTGAACTCAATAGCACATCGGGTTTCTCAGCCGCGGCTGTAGGCACTAAATTTCGATCTTTGATTCAGAGAACCATAGACGGACTTCACAATGAACGCTGATGAACGCAAGATATTTTTATCTGGCACCTCAGCTTCAATAGCAGCGATAGTTGCATTTTGCCAAATATCGACGCAATCAATCGACTTGTCATTTAATGGGTACACGCAGTATCTATTTATAATATCAATAATTTTGTTTTTTTTCGCAAAAGAACATAAGAAAATATTCTCAAACCTTAAAATATCAAAAGGTTTACTGCTAATTTTTGGCTTATTTGTAGCGAGCTCACTTTCAATATTAAACACGGCGGATACTCTAACAAGCGCAAAAAGGCTGACAATGATTTTCAGCGTAGCGCTGATTACTTTTCTAATTGCTAATTGCACAATCAACCCAAAGAAGCTTCTTTTAGGGGTTTCAACCGGCATAACCACAGTAACCGCTATATCGGTGCTATACAGTTTGGTCGCAGCCGCTATCGACTTCAACTTTATCAATCAACAACCCTATGAGCTTGTAGCAATCAATATCTTTGGATTGGAAATACAACAAACCATTGCTCATCGCGCGTACATTTATGACGGCTCAACATATTACATACAACGTTATGCAGGGATTTTCCCCAACCCAAATGGCTTGGGGTTAATGTCTGCAATATCATTTGCCCTATCTTCTTTGTTTATCTCAGGGAAAAAGATCAAATATACCCTTCAAACTCTCTTTATTATAGGACTATTTCTATCGCTGTCCCGCATGGGATTACTACTATTTACAGCAAGTTTCATTTACTACACCGTCAACAATACGGTTATGAGGCGCGTTACATGCGCGGCAATGATTACAGGACTGTTTTCATTTCTATTTTTTACAGTCTCCTCTGAAGGATCAACCGAACTAACCAGTCATTACAACTCATTGGGCAATCAAGAGCTCTTCCAGCTAAGAGACCGGGCACATTTGATGTCGCAAGCTTGGCTAGGCTTTTTGGAGAATTGGCCACTTGGTGTTGGCTTTGGTGTGGGTGCAGAGTACCTTTTTCCCGACAATGCGGACACTCTCGCGGTCCATTCGGTATTTATCAATACGGCCCTTGAAACCGGTATACTAGGCATAACTTTTTTACTGGCAATCTGGCTTTTACCAATATTTGCTACGAAATCCAGGCGAGACGCAAACAACAATACAGCACATGAACGCGATATTATCGCTGCCATTTTGTTTGGACTTTTTTTTGCCGAGGCATTTGATTTAAGTGTTATGCGCTTTCATTACATTCATCTAATTTTCTTCTTTCTACTTGGTACTTGGTCAGCTATGGGGCGCACCTCAAAAGACACGGCCTTAAATAATGTTTAATGTACTGACACGCCAATCAGTCTTGCAAAGCAAATGGAATCACGCGAGCGACGTGATTGATCGCGCTTGGGCTTGGCATCGATGGGAATTACTTGAAGCCCGTGATACCTGGCACCGAACAACCGATCTTAGTTTCGCCGTCACCTCGTCCGACGATCCTGGTGATCTAGTTGCACTAGTACCGCTCGTACTCGTACGGCCAAAAGGTATTGCTGCTGCATTTGGACCGCATCTGGAGAGCACTGGTGGGCCAGCTATTTCATCACAGTTGCCTCGTCGGACATTTGAAAGAATAAAAGATTCAGTTTGTCAGGAGATTCATCGGTTAGCACAGCAACATGGCGTGCGGCGAACGGATATCTCCTGCCCACCGCTGGCACCCAAACTTCTTCAGGTCACGGGCCCTGAGCCAAATCCCTTATGCCACTTCGGGAGTTCAGACACCTCCACACAGTCGTGGATCCTCGACATCGCGAAGTGCAACGAAGAAGAACTCTGGATGACAATAGAGCACCGTTGCCGCAAGCAGATAAAAAAAGCTCAACGGAATATGCTGACCACCCAAGTTGTTACACCGGACTTGACGCTACTGGAAAAATACTACGAGTTGCATTTACAAACCTGCCAGCGAAACGGTATTCGACCTCATCCACGCAAATACTTTGAAGTCATTTACTCACAAGTCTCGAATGCTGGCATGTGCAAGGCCTGCGTGGTCTCAAAAGGCGAAGAAGTCCTTTCAATTCACAATTTTCTTATATACAAAAACTGCGCGTTATACTGGACCACTGCCGGAAGTGATGCTGCCCTGAAACTGTGCGCAAATGATTTTGGAATATGGGAAGCACTTTGTTACATGAAATCGATTGGAATTCAGTTCTTCGAGTCCGGTGAGGCCTTCCCAGGGGCATCACAAGGGAAGCTAAAAGGACTGAATGATTTCAAAAGATCTTTCGGTGGATCTTTATACCCCTACTACAGGGGACAAATAGTTCATCGGCCGATAACTGAATGCCTTATGAAGATCACCAAAGAGTTGCGCGGCAGCAGGAACGACAAATGACATCCAAGGAGCAAATGCACTTTGATCTCCGCGCATCAAGCTACGAGACGGACATAGGGCAGGACTACCCACAAGCTCTCAAGTGGCAACTGATCGAGAAGTACTCCCAGCCTGGCAATACAGTGGTTGATGTTGGCGGCGCTAACGGCAGACACGCCGTGGACCTTGCCGGGCTTCGACGTGAGGTGACTTGTGTGGATTTAAGCCCCAGCATGCTTCTGCAGATGCGAAAGAGAGATGAATTTCGAGCTTTACCACAAAAGCAACGCCCCCGACCGGTCGTTTCAAGAGCACAACAACTTCCAATCTCAAGCAATTCGGTAGATATGTCGTATTGCTTTGCTACCCTGTTGCTTATGCCTGATCAGGAAAAGGCAATCTCGGAACTTGTCCGGATCGTAAGACCTGGCGGATACGTAATTCTGGACATAGCACGCCCTTGGAACCTTGGATGGATTTATTGGCGCCGCCATTACAAAAAGCATGGCTTTCCCGGCATATATCCGCTCTCATTCAAGCGGACAAACACATTATTTCGCGGCTTAAAGTGTCACTTGGAGGAAAAAGTCGCCACAGGGTTTCTCAGTCAACTTTTGTTTCTTCCGCGTGTTGAAAGTAGAACCAAATTACGTGAGTTTATACACGCTGCTGGACAGTCACCTGATCTTGACGGCAGAATCACAGGTAAAGTTCCACTCCTTGCAAACCGTGAATACATTGTTCTTAGGAAGGACAATCGCCTTTGAGAGGCAAAACAGTCAGAAGCCTCGTTCAGTTCTTCAAAAGTGACCTTGGCATTCGTTTCATTGCCGAGGGCGCTGTGCGCTCCAGTGCGTTTATTATCACACCTTTGTTATCGTGGTCATTAGGTGCCAGTGTATTTGGTGGCTATTTGCAGATCATGAGTCTGTCTTTTGCTTTCGTTCCACTGGTTTCTGCTGGCTTGGGCTTCACGGTAATCAGGCAACTGGCCGGTCAGCGAAATGACACCAAAGCCCCACAGTTACTGGCGATCTCCATAGGAATTATCAGTACGCTCTGCGTACTATTGGCGACTGTTCTTGGCCTACTCGCAGATAACATCGTGAGCTATTTTGCTTTGTCGATGTTTGAAGACAGTAGCTGGCTTGTCTGGACCATCCCGGTGCTGGCTTGGATCTTCGCAACAGAAGCATTGGTCGGGGAATATTTGCGGGCCCAGATAAAGGCCCGCGCATCGTTGTACGTTCAGATTGCCAGTTTCGGGCTCCATATGGCTGGCCTGGGTGGAGTACTCTGGCTTTACGAACTTTCGCTCGAAACAGCGCTCCTATCGATTGCCATTTCAAAGCTGGTTATTATTGGATTTGTTCTTTGCCCCGTGTTTTTGCGCCTGCAGGGCAATGACAAACAGAGATCAACACCTCTTTCCCTTAAAACCGTGCTTGGCGGCTTACCATTCATGCTGGCTGGCCTCGCAGAGTGGGCAGCGAACTTGGGCGACAGACTCATTGTTGGTCGCTTTCTAGGGGCTGAAGCAGTCGCCCATTATGGAGCTGGCATTATGATGTTGTCAGTCATTGCAGCATTGGGGGCTCCAGTTTGGTGGATGCTGTTTCCGACAGTCGCCAAACATATCAAAAACCAAAACTTGAAGGCATGCCAAGACGCAATCAAACATTATACAATGTTGTTTGCAGAGTTGGCTTTTCCAGTACTCGCACTTGTAGTTCTTACAGCCAATCCCGCTATATCGCTGTTGCTAAATAGCCCAGCGGAGAACATGACAGTAGTGGTTCTGATCGCTGGTTGCGCCATCATCACTTCGCAGATTACGACTGGCTGGGAGTACTATTTGGTCACCATCTCGTCCGGTAAGCGATTAATGACTGCAACGGTTACGTGTTCACTCGCAGGGTTTGCAGTGGCTTGGCATTTTGCACCAGAGTGGGGATTGATCGGTGTTACTTTCGGAATGCTCTCTGGAAAGTTGGGTCTGGGACTATTCTACGCCATCAGCGCAAACCGCAATGGTTTCGGCGGCGCAGTCTGGCACACCAAGCACCTTGCACTTCTCTGCGTGGTCAACGCAATTTCAGTATCTATCACTTACGCAGGTGTGCACTACTTGTCCTACAGCACGTCGACAATAGGCCAGATTGTGATACCCGCCCTGATATTCCTGTCACTATACGGAACAGGACGATATCTGCTCAAGTTAGCTGGTCGCCATTCAAGTATTTGAGGAGAGCCTCAGAAATCTTGACCGCGGCAAAGCCCCGCCCCTGAATGTCTCGCCACTTTTCAACGGCCGCCTCATCAATACCGCCCGTGATCAAGGTTTTGAAATCTGACACGAGTGAACATCCATTCGCGCCCGCAAGCTTGCCCAGCCCAAGATCAATGATTTCAGGTCGCTCCGTAACATCCCGCATGACGATTATCGGAACACCACAATAGGGGGCTTCTTCTTGCATGCCGCCTGAATCACTTATGACGATACGTGTTTTAGGCAAAACCTTAGCCATCTCGTCATAGGGCAACGGTGCTACAAAATGCAGGTTCTTTGGAACCGTCATAAAATGCCGCTCGACGATCTCCCGGACCACGGGATTAGGATGCAATGGCCAAACAAAATCAAGTTCCATGTGCTCACTAATGATGTGCTTGAGATTCTCGCAGAACACATCCAGTGCCCCATGCAACGCTTCGCGGCGATGCATGGTTATCAGGGCGAACGGCCGACCACTTTCGAAGTCGTAGCTATCATGATGAACTGATGTTTCGGCTTTTTCGGCTTGGGTAGCCACCAGACTGTCGATACCAGGATTTCCGACAATGAGGATACGCTCCTCTGTAATTCCCTCGCTGATCAGATTGTTCTTTGCAATCTCGGTGGGAGCAAAGTGCACCGAGGCGATGCGAGCGATCATCTGCCGCAATCCCTCTTCCGGCCAGGGATTGCCGATATCGTGACTTCTAAGACCTGCCTCAACATGCGCAACAGGGATATTGTTAAGGAAACCGGCCATCGCCCCGCCAAACGCAGAAACTGTATCTCCTTGAACGATAACGACGTCTGGCCTTCTGGCCTTAAACTCGCGGTCTAGTGCAGAAATTACCCGTCGTTGAATTTCTGCAGCGGGCTGAGCATGTGTCATGAGGTCGAAATCAACGTCGACCTTGAGGTGCAAGCTATGAATAGCCTGATCCATCAAACTACGGTGCTGTCCAGTTGAGTAAACTTTAACAGCGTTCTCACCTGCCAAGGATCTCAGCGCCCTAATAACGGGGGCCATCTTGATAAATTCCGGTCGCGTTCCCGCTACGACTGCAATCTGTTTTGTCGGGCTGTGAGTCACAAACATTCAATCCTTGTTCCACGGACGCAAGTTTTCATTTGGGGTCCGCGATATTAGGTCAGCCATCTTTTTTCCAGAAGAATCAGGACTGAACACCGTTTCAAAGTGACTTCTTGTTGTAGTTCCTAATTCTTGCAGGTCAACAGAATCTGAACCAAGCTTTCGAAAAGCTTCTCGGTAGCTTGTCACATCACCTTTCACCCAACAAACTGGCGCACCTTTGTATTCATGAGCAAAAAATGATGAAGGTTCGTTCAAAACAATCGGCAACCCGACCAAGCCCGCTTCAATTACCGTCTTCGGTATCTCAGCGTAAGCCGTGTGAGTAGCAAAAACATCGAACTGTTGAAGAAAGCTCACCAGTTCAACGTTTCGCATTGTAGGAATAAGCCGGACCTGAGACTCTTTACCCTGACGCCTGAGCCAATTTCTGATCTCCTCGCGACATGGTCCATCTCCGATGATCGTAAGCTCCCAACCCCCGAGATCCTTGAGCGCCTCCAACAAGGGCATCACACTTTTACCAACGACCAGGCGGCCAACAGAAATGATTTTCAGCGCCCCTGATCTGCCGTAGTCAGATTTGATGTTGTCTGGCCCAATTGCCACGGCGTTTGCAATTACATACGTTTTGCCATGATATTTCTTGGGAATAGCTGCCATAATCGGGCTGTATACAGGTGCCAAAGCGTCGATATGCTCGTGTGCAAACGTTCTGCTCTTGTTTTCGAGCCATCCAAGCAGCCTGCCTTTGAGTGATATTGGTTCACCATCCGGGATATGTGTATGAGTTGTGTGTATGCTTGCGATCGAGCGACAGCCCAACACTTTCCCCAGTATTGCAGCAACCATTCCCGCAAAACTGTCACCATACGAGCGCACTACAAAGCTCTCACCTCTGGGCAAAAGCGGAAGCAGTGATCGTTGGATCAACCTTTCAACGAACCAAGGCGAAAAGCCGGCTGAACAGACCAAACCAGAAGCCGTCAGCAAGTTTAATGATATGAACGAAACTTCTCGCGTCCCACACAACACACCAACAGCTGCATTATCGGGCTGATCGGGCAGCAAAGATACCACCAGTATTTTTTTGAACCTGTCGTCAGGATTGAAGTATCCGGACGAAATCTCCCCCTTCTGGATCCACTCAGATATTCTGGCTGCAACGACAACAATCAAAGTATTCGTCAAAACATGAACTCGAATAAGGGGATATTTGAAATTAACAAGAAACTGCGAGAATCTTTTCGCTCAAATCTCCTAGTAGGCTAGGAGACATATTGACCTGAGCTCGCCTGCTTATCAAGCAAGCAACACGAGCATTTACCCCAAATACCTTCCCAAATGCTCCACCAGCATCCGTATCTTCGGGCTGAGGTGTCGGTTGGTCGGATAGATCGCCCAGATGCCTTCATCGGATGGTTGGTATTTGGTCAGGACCGGCACAAGGTCGCCACTGGCAATCCAGGGATCGACGTAATAGTCGGGCAATTGCACGATGCCGATGCCCTTGCGCGCCGCATCGAGCAGCGCCTGGCCGCTATTGGCGTGGATGGAGCCATGAATGCGCACGGTGCGTTCGCGGCCATCTTCTTCAAAGCGCCAGTAATCGAGCGTGCCGACCAGACAATTATGGTGGTGCAGCTCCGAAAGCGAATAGGGCTCCCCGCGTTTGGCGATGTAGCTGGGCGCGGCACAGGCATACAGGCGGCGCGTTGAAAGCTGCTGGGTCATCAGACTGCCCGTGGTACCTTCCAACCGGCCAAGGCGGATCGCCATGTCATAGCCTTCAAGCACCAGATCAAGCTTCTGGTTGGTAAAGCGGCATTGCACTTCGAGGTCGGGATAGCGGGTGACGAAATCATTGACCAACGGCGCAATCACCGTCTCGCCATAGGTCGTCGGCGCGGTGAGTTTCAGCTTGCCGCGCGGCAGTTCCGTCAGGTTGCCAATCGCGCGCTCTGCCTCATCCAGCCCGTCCAACAACTGCCGGCAATGCTGATAGTAAATCTGCCCGGCCTCGGTCACGCTGACCTTGCGCGTGGTGCGGTAAAACAATTGTGTGCCGAGCTTTTCTTCAAGCGCTGTGACCTGTCGGCTGACCTGGGCGACCGAGATACCGAGCTGCCTGGCAGCATGGGTAAAGTTTTGCCGTTCGGCCACGGCGATAAATTCGCTGATCCCGTCCCAGGCATTCATTGCCCGACCCCATCTTGATTATTACACATGCGTAAAAGTGAATTACCAAAATAGCGGATTATCATTCTGGATGAAATAAATACACTGGCTACAGTTCATTTAATCTATCGGAGACGCGTAATGACCGCCGAAACCATCACCTGCAAAGCCGCCATCGCCTGGGAAGCGGGCAAACCGCTGTCGATCGAAGAAGTTCAGGTCGCCCCGCCGAAAGC
>NZ_DBGS01000032.1:98752-99156 GCF_002295455.1 Thalassospira sp. UBA848
GATCCCGAGGGCATCTTCCCGGCGATCCTTGGCCATGAGGGCGGCGGCATTGTTGAGTCCATCGGCGAAGGTGTGACCAGTGTTTCGGTTGGCGATCACGTGATCCCGCTTTACACCCCCGAATGCGGCGAGTGCAAATTCTGCAAATCGGGCAAAACCAACCTGTGCCAGAAGATCCGCGAAACCCAGGGCAAGGGCCTGATGCCGGACGGCACCACGCGTTTCTCGCAGAACGGCAAGCCGATCTATCACTATATGGGTTGCTCGACCTTCTCGGAATACACTGTATTGCCGGAAATCTCGCTGGCGAAGATCAACAAAACCGCCCCGCTTGAAGAAGTTTGCCTGCTTGGTTGCGGGGTCACCACCGGCATGGGGGCCACGGTGAACGCGGCCAAGGTGCA
>NZ_DBGS01000032.1:99541-101490 GCF_002295455.1 Thalassospira sp. UBA848
GCACAGATGGCCGGTGCCGGTCGCATCGTTGCCATCGATCTGAACGAAAAGAAATTCGACCTCGCCAAGAAACTGGGCGCAACCGATTGCATCAACCCGAAAGACTATGACAAGCCGATCCAGGAAGTCATTGTCGAGCTGACCGACGGTGGTGTTGACTGGTCGTTCGAATGCATCGGCAATGTCAATGTCATGCGTTCCGCACTTGAGTGCTGCCACAAGGGTTGGGGTGAATCGGTCATTATCGGTGTTGCCGGTGCCGGTCAGGAAATCTCGACCCGTCCGTTCCAGCTGGTCACCGGTCGCGTCTGGCGCGGCACGGCGTTTGGCGGCGTCAAGGGCCGCTCGCAGCTGCCAGACTATGTTGAACGTTACCTTGCCGGTGAGTTCAAGCTCTCGGACTTCATTACCCATACCATGAAGCTTGAAGACATCAACGAAGCGTTCGACCTGATGCATGAAGGCGAAAGCATTCGTTCGGTTATCCATTACTGATCGACACATAAACGTTTGAATAATTGCGCCACTGTCGGAAATTTTCCGGCAGTGGCCGATCAGAAGGAGACCCCGATATGGGTATCGAGAATTCTTCAAGCAACAAGGTCTTTGGCGGCTGGCAAAAGCAATATACCCACCCGTCAACCACCCTTGGCTGTGACATGCGCTTTGCGATCTTTCTGCCGCCACAGGCCAGCAATGGCGCAAAGGTGCCGGTCATGTACTGGCTGTCGGGCCTGACCTGCACGGATGAAAACTTCATGCAGAAGGCCGGTGCATTTCGCATTGCCGCCGAACTGGGCATCGCCATCGTCGCTCCGGACACCAGCCCGCGCGGCGATCATGTCCCCGATGACGAGAACGAAGCCTATGATTTCGGCAAGGGGGCGGGCTTTTACGTCAATGCCACGCAGGAGCCGTGGGCGCGCAATTACCGGATGTATGATTACGTGACCACGGAACTGCCCGCACTGATCAAGGATCACTTCCCGGTCAACGATGATGCGGTGATTTCCGGTCATTCCATGGGCGGTCATGGCGCACTGATGATTGCGCTGCGCAATCCGGGCACGTTCAAGTCTGTTACCGCCTTTGCACCGATTTCCAATCCGATCAATTGCCCGTGGGGCCAGAAGGCGCTTGGCAATTATCTGGGGGATGACAAATCAGCCTGGAAAGACTGGGACAGCTCGGAACTGATGAAGGCCGCAAGTGCGCCCGATGTTCAGACCCCGGCCCTGGTCGATCAAGGTGGTGCAGATGGCTTTTTGGCCGAGCAGCTTAAGCCCGAAGTGCTCGAAGCAGCCGCCAAGACATCAAACTACCCGGTCACCATCCGCATTCAGGATGGCTATGACCACAGCTACTATTTCATCTCGACCTTTATCGAAGATCATATCCGCTTCCACGCCAAGCATCTTGGACTGAGCTGATTGCACCAACGATCTTCGACTCCCCCGGCACGCCGCCCTACCGACTTCCCCCCTCAGGCGTGTCGGGGCTTTTCCTGTTGGCATCAAGTGATCGAAAGCGGCACCAAGCCCTAATCAAAACTGCGCGCATCAATCGCATCGGCGACATCATCGGCCATTTTAAGCGTGCGGATGATCAGCGGCACCACCATCGCAACAATGGACCGGTCAAGGCCGCGCGCACGCTGGGCATCACGGATTTCATGAGCAACCTGTGCAATCACCGGGATAAAGCGCAGCACCATTGAAATTGCCAGACTGACCTTTTCCGGATTGACGCCAATCGGGCGCAGGGGCTGCATGGCGCGTTCCAGCGATGCCAGCAGGTCGGACGTTTTGGTGGTCAGGGTCACAAGCGCGGCAAACATAACAATTGCGGCAATCCGGGTGATGACCAGCAACCCCGCCTGCCAGTCATTCAGCCAAAGCTGAACGGCAAAAAAGATCACCATCAGCCACAGGATCGGCTTGGTCTGCGCC
>NZ_DBGS01000110.1:0-22998 GCF_002295455.1 Thalassospira sp. UBA848
GTCAAAACGCCATAGGGTTTGTTAAACAGGATCAGTTGCGCCATGGCGCGCATAAAACCAGCTTTGGCGAAGCTGTCAACTTAGTTCAGCCCCTATTCGCGGATGAGATATTCCATGGTGGTGACCACCCGCACGGTCTTGTTGATCTGGTTGGCCTCCATCATGTTGGGCGCGCCATCGGCGGCCAGTATCTGAAACAGGCCCTGTGTCGCGCGGCGGATACCGCCCAGTTCACCGCCGGAATCGGTGGCAAATTGCTGGGCTGCTTCGCGGGCATTGGCAGTTGCAGCCGCGATCATTTCCGGCTTGATGTCATTAAGGCCGGTAAACAGATAACTCGGCCCGGGGTTATAGCCCTGCCCGCCCAGAACCACACCACCCTGCAAAAGTTTGCCGATATCCTGTGACGCGGCAACCACTGCATCGACATTATCGGTGCGGACCTGAATGGTCTGATTGACGATATAACGGCTTTCAATCGGCCCGGATCGATAGGACTGGGCAAGCTGATCGGTTACCTGCAGGTTTTGCAGCTCTGTGGCTTCGCGACCAATGCCGTGGCTTGCGAGGAACTCAAACAACGTGTTGGTATCGGCATCAATCTTGGCCTGTGCATTTTGCAGGACATCATCGGTCGCAACATAAGTAATCGGCCAGACGGCCTTGTCGGCCCTCACATCGCGTTCGGCCAAACCCTTGACCGTGACGTAACGGTCAAGCGCGCGCATATTTTCAATGCCGGTCCCGACCAGCCAACCAGATGCCGCCAGCCCGGCGGCAACAACAATTGCCGCAACGACATTTGCAAATCCCGATGATTGCGCCATGGTAAAGTACCCTTTCCGGTTTCAGGCGATAAGCCAGATATAAGTTCGCACGCTGTGACTTTCACTTCATCTGCATTCTATTGATGCGAAAAACGGCGATTGCAGGGCAATTTGTGCGGGCATCCTTGGGCAAAAGCGGCAAAAATCAAAATCATTTGAATGCATTCAAAAACTGTCGCATTCACTATCCGGGCGTGGTAAAACCCGGCTAAATCATTCGCGCCAAGCACCACCCACAATGCCACAAGAGGTCACCCATGCTGCGTTCTGAAATCAATGCCTGTATCGAGCATGCCAAGGAACTTTACGCATCCATCGCCTTCAAACTGCCGGAATGGGCCCATTACAGCCCGGTGCAGTGGGCAGCCGAACCCGATCTGGCAAAATGGTGCCGCGACCATCAGATGGGTTGGGACGTCACCGATTACGGCGAAGGCAATTTCGACAAGCGTGGCCTGATCCTGTTTTGCCTGCGCAATGGTATTCTGCGCCAGCCGGGCGAAGTGCCCTATGCTGAAAAAATCATGATCGTTGGCGAAAATCAGGAATGCCCGTGGCATTACCACAAGGTCAAAATGGAAGACATCATCGTGCGCGGTGGCGGCAACCTTGTGATCGAACTTTGCAACCTGACCGAAGATGGCCAGATGGACCGCGAAAACGACGTCCGTGTCCGCACCGATGGCAAACTCAATATCCTGCCAGCCGGTGGCAAGGTTGTTCTGGAGCCGGGTCAAAGCGTGACCCTGCCGCGCACCCTTGTGCATCGCTTCTATGGTGAAGAGGGCAAGGGTCCGGTGATCGTTGGTGAAGTTTCGCAGGTCAATGACGATCTGACCGACAACTATTTCTTCGATTGCGATGCACGCTTTACCGAAATCGAAGAAGATGTCGCGCCGATCCATCCGCTGTGGAACGAACTGCCAAGCAGCTAAGCAAAGCAATCACTTCGCATCGCGGGTTTGAACCGTGCCGGCGTTACTCTGCCGGTGGCAAGTCTTCCTTGCTGCCAAGGATTTCGGTGAATTCCGGCATATCGCGCAGGGGTTCGAACTCTTCCTCGTTCCAGGCCGGTTGGCGCATGGAATCAGAAAGTTCGACCGCACGGCTGAGATCCGCCAGTGCTGCCTCTTTGAAACCAAGACCGGCATTGGCACAGGCCCGTTGGTAATGGCCATTGGCGCTTTCGGGTTCCTCTGCCAGCAATCGGTTGCAAAGACTTAACGCCCAGTCCCGGTCCCCAAGCTGCAACGCCGCATCGGCCTTGTAAGCCATGACTTCCGGGTCGCCCGGAGCCAGTTCAAGAATCTTGTCATAAGTTTCAATCTTTGCGCGCGGGTTACTAAGCTGGTTGGCTTGTAGCCATAGGGCATGAATGGTTTGGGTTCGCTCGATCTCGTGCTGGTGATCATTGATCAGCTTGGACTTCAGCAGAAGTTCGTTTTCAAGTGACGTCAAGCGTCCTTCGAATTCCTGTGACAGACGTTGCAGTTCCGTATTGGCCAGATTGCGCACACTTGATTTCAACTCACGCAGGGACTGCCACCCCAGCATGGTCAAAAGCGCACCGACCGCCGCCACGAAATAGAAGAAATAAGTCACGGTGTTTGAAGAATAGGAAATCGCCTTGTCGATGGCCTCCAGCTGACGATTGACCACCTCACGCAGCAATTCGGCACGCATGCCTTGCATTTCAGTGCGGAGATTTTTCAATTCATCAAGAACATAACGTTCCATCAAGGGCGGCATGTTGGAGCGTTCTTCAGCAGATAGCGGGCGGTAATCGATTGCCGGGTTATTGGTCGTGCTATCCGTGACCTGACCATTGACCGATGTCTGCTCGGACGAATCGCTGCTTTGCGCGACTGCGGCGCCACCATACAGGACAAACCCCAACACCACTGTCAGCGCAGCAACCAAAGCCAGATGTTTCCGCATATTGTCTTCCCGCTTTTTCTTGTCCGATTTCAGACAGTTTCCTCGTTATTGAAACTATCGAACATGCTTGAACAAACCAATAAAATTACAACCTGCGCACTCTGTACGCGCATATGGCAAGACTGATATAACGCAGGTGCAAAATACGCGTTCAAGACTTAAAGAAGTGCCTACGTCCCTACGATTATGCTCCTTCAGGTTTCCCGGAATGCCGCAGCAAGAACAATACCGTCAGCGTTCATATGCGCTGTCGCGTCAAGCACTGGAATTGATCCATGAGTTGGGCTTAAGCGCAAACCCGATCAATTTCGCTGTATTCTTTGCCTATTTCGAAAAATCGAACGACGATCTTGTTGCGCTGATTGATATTTTGCGTACGAACAAGCGCGTGCTGGACGATCTGAAATGCCATGAACTGTATCTGCGGTTTATCGAGCCGGACCGGATCGAGCTTCTGCGCGAGACTGTCACAAGCGATGTGCACCAACAGGTATCCGATCTTGTGAATCGTCTGTGTGCGGGCAAAGAACAGATCAGCACCGCCGATTTGCGTCAAGCAACCAGCGACCTGTTGAGCATTGGCAAACCGTCAACCACACAACACGGCAAGACGGCAGGCAACAATGCAGAGCAGCCCCCGGCCGAAGTTACACAGTTGCTCCTTGATCTTGAGGAAATGAAGCGCGAAGCCCACACCGACGGGCTGACAGGCATCGCCAACCGCAAGGCCTTTGATGAAAGCCTGCGCGATGCTGCGATGGCAACAATGGAAGGTGGTGAATGCCTCAGCATCCTTTTGATTGATATTGATCACTTCAAACGGATCAACGACAGGCATGGGCATCAGGCAGGCGACCAGGTCATCCGAACCTTGGCCAAGTCACTGCAAGAGAACGTCAAGGGACGTGACACCACGGCCCGTTATGGTGGCGAAGAATTTGCCGTGATCCTTCCGGCCACGACCATGACGGACGCCATGCGTGTTGCCGAAAATATTCGCGCATCCATTGAATCCCTGCATCTTAAAAGCGTTAACCGCAACGAGGACCTTGGCCAAATCACCGCATCGATTGGTGTCGCGACCTATCAGCTTGGCGAACCCCTGACCCGCGTCATCGAACGCGCTGACCAGGCATTGTATCTTGCCAAAGAAAGCGGTCGAAACTGCGTCATGAACCAGAACGACCTGCAAGACGAGCCGGTCAAGCGAGCAGCAAACGCCTGAGCAAAATGACGCCTGGCCGAACCAATTTGTCGTTATGCGTTAAAATCAACGAATTCCCGACCGACTGCTGATCCATATCAAAACTTTCCCGGATCCGCTTGCATAGGATATCGCCGCAACTTTCAGCGACGTAATTCTATTGCCGGAATTCGATGACTGCTTACGGTCTTAATCACAAAAGAGCACAACAACATACCGACGCCGCACTCAAGCTGATGGCGGAACTCGGCGTGATTTCGCAACCGAACAACTTCCAGACATTCTATGCCTATGTTGCAAAGACCAATACCGACCTGTGCCGCACCATAGATATTCTGCGCAGCAACCATCGCGAGTTCGATGAGGCCCAGTGCGAAGAACTTCATGTCCGGTTCTTTAGCGATCAGCGCGAACGCGAAATCATCGAACGCATTTCAAATGACCTGCGTGAACAGTTGGGTAACATCCTTAACACCGTTCACAAGGTCGGCATCGATACGCGGAAATATAACAAGGCACTTGATCATTTTTGTTCATATGTCGGGGACAAGGACCGCGATCTCGGCAATCTTGAACAAGCGTTGCACACGTTGCTGGGCGCCACGCGCGAAATGGAAGGTGTCAACCGTACTCTCGAAAGCAGATTGACCAACAGTTCTTCGGAAATCACCCGTCTGCGCGAGGATATGGAAAACCTCAAACGCGAAGCCCTGACCGATGGCTTGACCGGCATTGCCAATCGCAAGGCATTCGACATGCAATTGCGCGACGCCATGATGAACGCCATGGAAGACGGAAAACCGCTTAGCCTGGTGTTGCTTGATATCGATCACTTCAAGAAATTCAATGACACCTACGGCCATCTGATTGGCGATCAGGTCATCCGCCTGATGGCAGAATCCCTTAAACGCAATGTCAAAGGCCAGGACACGGCAGCACGCTATGGCGGCGAGGAATTTGCCATCATTCTGCCGAACACCCAGCTTGGCAATGCCGTCATGTTTGGAGATCAGCTGCGCCGTTACATTGAAAGCCACAAGGTCGTCAGCAAAAGTGGCAACACCACCATCGGCAAGGTTACGGCATCGTTCGGTGTGGCAGAATTTCGTCCCGGAGAACCTGTGGCAAAGCTGATCGAACGCGCGGACAAGGCCCTTTATCTTGCCAAAGAAAACGGTCGAAATCTGGTGGTTGGCGAACAGCAGCTGGAAGGCAACGACGTTGTGTCAGGAACGCAAGGACTGGACAGTCGCGACGCGCAGGCCATTCCGGCCCAGTAGCTATTTGCGCCGCTGGCACTGACAACAGCAAGATTTCCACGTATAAGCAGGCCCTAAACTCATATGAATGGATCTGACGGGCTTGAAAAAGATTGATGTTCTTGTCATCGGGGCGGGTGCGGCCGGCCTGATGTGTGCGATTGAAGCAGGAAAACGCGGGCGATCCGTTGTGGTGGTTGATCATTCTGCCAAACCGGCGCAGAAAATCCGCATTTCCGGCGGTGGACGCTGTAACTTCACCAATATCCATACCAGCCCGGAAAACTTTATCTCCGAGAACAAGCGTTTCTGTGTGTCAGCCTTAAAGCGCTATACGCAGCATGACTTTCTTGATCTGGTAAATCGCCACAACATCAGTTGGCATGAAAAAACCTTGGGCCAGCTTTTTTGTGATGAGTCGTCGTTTCAGATCATCGACATGTTGCTTGATGAATGCGATACCGCCGATGTGACGATCAAGCTTAACACCGAGATCTCCAATATCATCAAGCGCGAGGATGGCGGCTTTGACGTCACCACACGCACTGGTGCGCAATGGACCTGTGAATCCCTTGTGGTCGCATGTGGCGGCCTGTCGATTCCCAAAATCGGCGCAACCGGCTTTGGATATCAGATTGCGCGACAGTTTGGCATCAATGTCATTCCAACCCGCGCAGCCCTTGTCCCGTTTGTGTTTGATCCGGACCTGCGTGCGCGCACAGGCGAGCTTTCAGGCATCTCGGTCGATGCAATCGTGCAATGCAACAAGAAGCAATTCCGCGAAGGTTTGTTGTTTACCCATCGGGGTCTTTCCGGGCCATCGATCTTGCAAATTTCGTCTTACTGGAACGAAGGTGATGCCATTACGGTGAACCTGAACCCGGAAGAAGACGCTTTTGAAATATTGAAAACCGCCAAGGGCGAAAATCCGAAACAGGCGGTACATACGGTTCTGTCACGCATCCTGCCCAACCGCCTTGCCCAGATGATCGCCGCAACCCACGGCCTTGATCGCCCGATTGGCGAAACCGGCGACAAGGCACTGCGCAAACTTGCCATGGATGTCAATCAGTGGGCCCTGACACCAAGCGGGACAGAGGGATACCGCACCGCCGAGGTCACAATCGGCGGGGTTGATACCAACGCCCTGTCGTCAAAAACTATGGAAACCCGCGACGTGCCCGGTCTTTATTTCATCGGTGAAGTGGTGGACGTCACCGGCCACCTTGGTGGATTCAATTTCCAATGGGCGTGGTCATCGGGCTGGTCGGCCGGACAGGTGGTTTAGAACAACTTTTACCCACTTGCGTCTGTAACCCGGTTTATGGCGCCGGGAACAACAGCGACATCCAACCGTTTAAGTTGTAAGCGCGGTGCGAATACCGCTGCAACGAATGTGAGGTTGGAACATGTTTGAATATGGTGGGATTATTGGACTTCTTGTCCTTATTGCCGACATCTGGGCCATCGTGAATATCATGGGCAGTGGTGCCAGCACCGGTTCAAAAGTCCTTTGGACTGTACTTGTTGTTATTCTACCAGTGCTTGGCCTTATTATCTGGTTCTTTGCCGGACCGCGCAGTGGCCGCGCGACCGCTTAAGGCCAGACGCCCCTTACCGAATGACAAAAAGGCCGACAGGGAACTGTCGGCCTTTTTTATGCGTCTCAATCCCGACTAGATCCTGGCTAAATCCCGGCGGCAAAAATCACCGCCGCACCAACACCGATCATCGCGATCCGCATCCAGAAAGGCCGTGGGGCAATCAGGCCAAAGGAAATGGCCGTCAGACCAACGGCGACCTTCAACCCGGCAAGTACCGCCCAAAGCGGGTCATTTCCAAGATCAATAAGGGTGCTGTTCGCGATCATGGCCAAGGGCACAATATAAAGCCCAATGCCAAGCGCCATGGCAGATCCGGCGACCTTAAGCCAGTTTTCCTCAACCATGCCGGCGGCAATGAACACAGCCCCGCAAACCGGCGGTGTGATCGTCGACAGCAGAGCAAACCAGAAAACAAACAAATGTGCCTGAAGCGGCTCCAGTCCCAGTTCAATCAAGGCCGGGCCTGCAACCGAAACACAAATGACATAGGCCGCTGTGGTCGGCACTTCCATGCCAAGGATCAGACAAGCCAAGGCAGTCAACAAAAGGGCCGGCCACAACATGCCGCCTGATCCGGAAATCAGAAGCGAGGTAATCTTGACGCCAAGCCCGGTCAGCCCAAGAACGCCGATCACAATCGACGCACAAAGGATGATCGAACCAATCATCGCAACCTGACGCCCGGCATTCAGGCACACATTGGTGAAACGTTCCTTGCTGCGCGCAAGATCAACCGTCAGATCGGCATCAAGCAACAACAACACCGCCCCGGCCAAAAGTGCCAGACAGGCGGCATATTGCGGCGTGTAGCCACCGCCAAACATCCCCCAGAGCAATATGGTAAATGGCACAAGGAAGAAGCCTGATGTGATCAGGACTGCACGCATGTTTGGTCGGTCTTCCTTTGGCACACCGGGCAAGTCAAAGCGCAAGGCAAAGGCATTGATGCCAACCCAGACGGCCAGGAAATAAAGAACCGCCGGCAAAATCGCCGCAACCATAATCTCGGCATAGGGCTTGCCGGTGAGTTCCACCATGACGAAGGCCCCTGCCCCCATCAAAGGCGGCATGATCTGACCGCCGCTGGATGCCACGGCCTCAACCGCCGCGGCAAGGCGCTTGGGATAGCCAAGCTTGGTCATTGCGGGCAGGGTGATCGCCCCGGTCGAGGCGACATTGGCAGATGCCGAACCCGATATAGATCCAAACAATGCAGATGATACGACCGAAACTTTTGCCGCACCGCCCTTGAGCCGACCGGCAGCCGCACCGGCAACATTCATAAAGCCCTGACCGGCTTCACCGCCATTCAGAACAGCGCCAAAAATCACAAAGATCGCAACAATATTGACCGAGACACCGGTCAGGCTCCCCCACAGGCCGCCCTCGGCAATCGTCAGCGTGCCCAGCATGCTTTCAACTGGCAGGCCTGCATGGCCGAACTCGCCGGGGATGTGTTGACCAAACAAAGCATAAAGCAAGGCAATCGCCGCTACCGTCGGCAAGGGCCAGCCAATGGCGCGCCGTGCCATTTCAAGCACGATCACAAGCAAGGACCCGGCAAGAAGAATCTGACTATTGCCAATCAAGAAGCCGTATTGATCCCCAAGGGTCTGATGGTTTGCGACGATCCAGCCGCAACCAATCAACCCAATGATGGTCAGAATAATACCCGAGATTTTCTGGGCGCGGGTTTTGGCGACAAAGATCAGCGCCCAGGGCAGGGCCAGCGCCATATGAACCGGCCGACTGACCAGATTGGGAACCAATCCTGAGAAAATCAGCCACAGGTGAAAAGCAATCGAAACGGCGCCAAGGGCGATCCAGAAGGGGCGAGTGGAGGCTGACATATCGTAAATGGCTTGCTTGACAAGAAATGGCCCGGCAAAACTGCCGGGCCCTGAATGTTTGATGCAATCAGCGGTTAGCGCTGATCATCACGAACGGCAAAGCCGACTTCGTCATAATAACGCAGCGCACCCGGATGCATTTTGCCATTGATGTTGGCCAGCATTTCCGGGGTCACACCATTCCACCAGGATGAACTTTCACCCATTTTTGCCTTCTGCTGCCAGAAGGTTTTGGTGAGTTCATAGGCGGTATCGGCATCCATCTGCGTGGTGGAGAATGCCACGACCGACAGCGAAGCCGTGGTGATGTCGCTATCCTGACCGTTATAGGTGCCAGCCGGGATCACCGTTTTGTCACGCTTGGTTTCTGCAAGCTGATCATCGGAAAGCGAAAGCACATTCACATCTGTTCCAGCCGCGGCTTCGATCACGTTCGGGGCGGGCCAGGAACCCGCAGTGACAAAGCCATCGATCTGACCGTTCTTAAGGGCAGATACAGCGTTCGACAGTTCGGCGTCTGCCAGATCAACCTTACCTTCAAGACCAAACAGCTTGAGGTATTTTTCCCCTTCGCGCGCGCCAAAGGACCCCTTGCCCAGCAAAACGGTTTTGCCTTCAAGGTCGGCAAAGCTGGTCGCACCCGAATCAGCACGCATAACGAAATGCATGGTCAGGGACGGAATCGGGAACAGGGCACGGACTTCGTCAAACTTTTCGGTCGGACGTCCTTCGAACGGACCTTTGCCCTTTTGGGCCAGACCAACAAGGCCGGGCGGGGAGGTAAAGACATAATTGCCCGACCGCACCATGGCTTCCATGACGTTCTGAACCGAACCCTGGCTTTCCTCGACCGTGACGATGATGTCACCATTCGTGCCGGTTTTCATTGCTTCGGCGAACTGGGCGGCCATCTGATAGTAGGATGAAGCTGCCTTGGCCGATTTAAGGGTAACGCGGGTTTCGGCCTGCGCGGCATTTGCCACGGACAGGGCCATCATACCGGCGGCAATCACGCCGAGCGTACGCATCATTTTCAAGGTTTCCTCCCCTTGTATGGTGGGTTCATCGTCGGGCTTTGTTGCCGATTATTGCCAATGAACCAAAAGTCTGGTGGCGAAGCGCAAAAACCAACCCCGTTTCGCAAGGATTTTGACAAATTGCGCCTGATTTCGGTCCATAGAAAGCATCAATCCCCCCAAGGTCAAGCAGCTTGTGCGATTTTCACAAATCAAAAGGGATTTCAGCCCGGAACTATGGTCCTTTAACACATGGCAGTTGCGCAAAACCGGCATTGTGCGCCTGCATCAAGCTGGCTTAAAGGAAGCGGACAAATTTGACGGGAACTTCTTGTCCGTCGCCGAGTTAAGACTAAATTGCACTGTTACCCTTATCTGCCAATAGGTTGTAAGGATTGACAGGTTTCGCCCCCTTGCCGCAGGGTGCCCGCCCTAACGACGTTTAAACGAGGAAGCCATGCCGCGTTCGCCGGTCGCCCTGATCATTGCATTGTCTGCAACACTGTTTGCCGCCTTTGCCCTGAACAGTGGTTCATCCCTGCAATCATCCTTGCTGGCACTGCGTGCCTCTGCCGAGGGGTTTGCACCGGTCTATACCGGTATCATCATGGCATCGTACTATATCGGATTTGTCGCCGGGATTGTCTGGGGCGCAAGCCTTGTGAACCGTGTTGGCCATATCCGTACGTTTGCAGCACTGGCATCAACCGGCTCGGCCATCACCCTGTTGCACGCGGTGTTTGTCGACCCGATCACCTGGTCGCTGTTTCGTGCGATGACGGGGCTTTGCCTGTCGGGGCTGTATCTGGTTGTTGAAAGCTGGCTGAACGCACAGGCTGATAACACGTCGCGCGGCAGCACCATTGCCATTTACATGACTGTATCGCTTGGCGGGCTGGCAATTGGTCAGCTGTTGCTGAATGGCGCACCGGTCAGCAGCTTTGAGCTGTTTACGGTTGCCTCTGTCTTGCTGTCCCTGTCGCTCGTACCGCTTGCCCTTACCCGTCAGCCCCCGCCCTCTGCGGTCAGTGGGGACCGCATGACATTCCGCCGCCTTTACAAGATTTCGCCGCTTGGCTTTGTTGCGGCATCGGGCGCGGGAGTGCTTTCCGGCGCAGTCTACGGCGTTGGGCCGGTCTTTGCGGCCGACCTTGGGCTTGCGACAAATGATGTCGCCTATTTCATGTTCTTTGTCATTCTGGGCGGCATGATCATGCAGTTCCCGATTGGTAAGCTTTCAGACAGCGTACCGCGCCAGTATGTCATGATCGCCGTTCTCGTCGGATTGGCACTTTGTGGTGTTTTCCCGCTGATCGCACCGGACCTTGTGCGTGACAACCTGTCTGTCTGGGGCGGGATCACGGGTGTGTTCATCATGCCGGTTTATGGCCTGGCTGTGGCCTATGTGAATGACTATTTGGAACCCGAGGACATTGTGCCGGCGTCCGGCGGTCTGTTGATTATTTATGGCGGATCGGCGGCCAGTGGCCCGCTTCTGGGATCAAGTGCCATCGGGTATTTCGGCCCGTGGGCATTGCCGGTTCTGTTTTCCATTATCGGCGTTTCCGTTGCCAGCTTTGCGATGTATCGCGCAGGCTTTGGTCGCCGTATCTCGATCGAGGAACAAGGTCAGTTCGTTGCGGTTCCACGTACAACGCCCATGGCATTCGAGCTTTCCCCGATCACCGATGAAATCATCACCACCGACGACGATGATGACGGAACCGACACTGCGCAGGATGAAGAGGCACACCCTTTTGATCCGCATGACGTGGAAGACACGCTGACGCCGGATGGAACCGCCCATCCTGACGATATCGGGCAGGTCGCCGCAGCAGACAGCGATGACGGTGATACTGGTCAACCGGGCACCAATACCGAAAAGAAAACCTGATCTGCATCCGCCCGGCACCCACCGGGCGAGCTTCCATAATGCGGAAAACATCCCACAAATTTGAAACAGGCTGTGGACCCACCCCGGTTTCACCCCATATGTTGTGAACCAACGATAGGCGGGTGGGTTTTGCAACGCATGCTTTGATTATCGGCAAAGCACCTTGATAGCCCGCAACAGTTCCAAGTCTGGTGAGAGAAAACATGACCCAACGCATCCAAGAAGGTGGTCTTCAGATTGCAAAAGTTCTGCACGATCTGGTGGCCAATGAAGTCATTCCGGGAACAGGGATCAGTTCTGATCAATTCTGGGCATCATTTGAAAAGCTCGTCACCGAACTTGGACCCCGCAACAAGGCGCTGCTGGCAAAGCGCGACGAATTGCAGGCCAAAATCGATGAATGGCATCTTTCCCGTCAGGATCAGGCGCGCGATCCGGCAGCGTATAAGGAATTCCTGACCGAGATCGGCTATCTTCTGCCCGAGGGTGATGATTTCTATGTCTCGACCACCCATGTCGACCCGGAAATCGGCCGGGTTGCTGGCCCGCAGCTTGTCGTGCCGGTCATGAATGCGCGCTATGCCCTTAACGCTGCCAATGCGCGCTGGGGCAGCCTTTATGATGCGCTGTATGGCACGGACGTCATCGACGAAGAAGATGGCAAGGAAAAGACCAAGGCATTTAACCCGAAACGCGGTGCCGCGGTTGTTGCCTATGCAGCCGAATTCCTTGATGAAGCCGCCCCGCTTGCGAGCGGCAAACATGCCGATGCCACCAAATACGAAGTTCGCGAAGACGGGTCTGGCTGGTGGACGCTGGTTGTGACCCTGGCAGATGGCAGCGAAACGGCACTTGAATTGCCGTCGCAGTTCATCGGCTACAACGAAAAGGGCGGTGTTCTTACCGATATTCTGCTGCGCCGTCATAGCCTGCATATCGAAATCCATATTGATCCGACCCACCCGATCGGCAAGGAACATGCCGCAGGCGTGTGCGACGTGATCATGGAATCGGCTGTCAGCACTATTCAGGATTGCGAAGATTCAATCGCCGCCGTCGATGCAGAGGACAAGACTCTTGCCTATCGCAACTGGCTTGGCCTGATGAAAGGCACGCTTGAAGAAAAGTTCGAAAAGGGCGGCAAGACGATCACACGTCGTCTCAACCCGGACCGCACCTATCATGGTGTCGATGGACATGAAGTCGTCCTGCCCGGCCGCAGTCTGATGTTGATCCGCAATGTCGGTCATCTGATGACGACTGATGCGGTTCTTGATGCCAACGGCAACGAAGTCCCGGAAGGTTTCCTTGATGCCATGGTCACCAGTCTGATCGCCAAGCACGACGTGATCGGCAATAACGAACTTTCGAATTCGCGCCATGGCAGCATCTATATCGTAAAACCAAAGATGCATGGCCCCGAAGAGGTCGAGCTGACCAACGATCTGTTTGGCTTTGTCGAACAGGCGATTGATCTGCCCGAGCACACCATTAAGGTCGGCATTATGGACGAGGAACGCCGCACAACGGTGAACCTCAAGGAATGCATCCGCGCGGCAAAAGATCGCGTGGTCTTCATCAATACCGGCTTCCTTGATCGTACTGGTGACGAAATCCATACCAGCATGGAAGCAGGCCCGATGGTCCGCAAGGAAGCGATGAAAGACCAGTACTGGATCGCGGCCTATGAAAACTGGAACGTCGATATCGGTCTTGAATGCGGCATGAAGGGCGTTGCCCAAATCGGTAAGGGCATGTGGGCCAAACCGGATCGCATGGCCGAAATGATGGAAGCCAAGATCGGCCATCCCAAGGCCGGTGCAAAATGTGCCTGGGTCCCATCGCCAACCGCGGCAACCCTGCATGCCATCCACTATCATCAGGTTGATGTCCGCGCCGTTCAGGACGAAATTGGCAAACGCGAACGTGCAAGCCTTGACGACATCCTGTCGATCCCGCGTCTGGGCGACATCAAACCGATGCCAAGCGAAATCCAGGAAGAGCTTGATAACAATGCCCAGGGCATTCTGGGCTATGTCGTGCGCTGGATTGACAGCGGCATTGGCTGTTCCAAGGTGCCTGACATCAATGATGTCGGCCTGATGGAAGACCGCGCAACGCTGCGTATTTCAAGCCAGCATATCGCCAACTGGCTCCATCATGGCCTGTGCACCGAAGAGCAGGTAATGGAAACCATGAAGCGCATGGCCGCCGTCGTCGACAAACAGAATGCCGATGACCCGACCTATCGCAACATGGCCCCGGACTTTGATGACAGCGTCGCATTTGCCGCGGCCTGTGATCTGGTCTTCAAGGGCCGCGAACAGCCGAACGGTTACACCGAACCTGTTCTGCATGCGCGCCGCCGCGAAGCCAAGGCAAAATACGGTTCGTGATCGCGATATCACGCACCTGAGCCAAGCTAAAACAAAAGCCGCCCGAGTATGTCGGGCGGCTTTTATGTTGCACAAAATGCTGCAGCATAAAGCGCAGCATTTCTGGGCGACATCAGTCGCCCAACGTCATGATCTCATAGCCCTTGTCGGTGACAACAAGGGTGTGTTCATATTGCACCGTCGCATCACCGGTATCGGCATACAGTGTCCAGCCATCCTCGCTATCGAGCGCCCATTTTGCCCCGCGCGACAGGAACGGTTCAATGGTAATGACCTGCCCTTTCTTAAGCGCCCGGCGTTCCTTGGGGTCATCCCAGGTCGGGATGGTATGGGGATGTTCATGCAGCGACTTGCCAATACCGTGGCTGGCAAGGTTGCGGATCAGGGTATAACCACCCTTGCGGGCGAACGTTTCGATTTTAAGGCCAATCTCGCGGATCGGGGCCTTGTCGCGCACGACCTTGATACCTGCCCACATGGCTTTCTTGCCATCTTCGCACAGTTTGGCGATTTCGGGTCTTGCTGTGCCGCAAATAAAGCTGGCACCGGTGTCAGAAAAATACCCGTCAAGCGACGCAGACACGTCGATATTGACCAAGTCGCCATCGGCCAGAACCTGATCGCCGGGAATGCCGTGAGCTACGGCTTCATTGACGCTGATACAGGTCGCACCGGGGAACTTATATTCGCTTTCAGGGGCTGAAACTGCGCCTGCATCTTCAAGAATCTTACGGCCGATCTGATCAAGCTCGGCCGTGGTGATACCGGGAACGGCAGCTGCCCCCATCACATCGCGTGCACGGGCGCAAATGCGCCCGATCTTGCGCAGATGTTCGAGTTCTTTTTCTGATGAAACTGTCATGAAATGCTTATTGCGATGGACCAGACCAAAGTCAAGAAAACCCGCGCCTCATGCCAGTGACGACCTGCCGCCGGGCTGCACATCATCATCAGAGACAAGCACATAACAGTTCTTGCCGCGTGCCTTTGCAGCATAAAGGGCGTCATCAGCCTTATCGAGAAGGACTTCGATGGTTTTGCCATGCACCGGACAAAGGGCAATGCCGATGCTCATATGAATGGAAACGCGATTGCCGCCAGTAATGAAGGGCATCTGGATGTCATTCAAAATCCGCTCGGCCAGCATTGCGGCTTCGCTCTCGCCATTGTTTCCGACATGACACACCACCACCATCTCGTCACCGCCCAGACGCACGACCAGATCACCACCGCGCACACAGCGACGCAACCGTTTTGCGACCTCGCACAGGACATCATCCCCGGCCGCATGACCGAACTCGTCATTGATCGGTTTAAAGTCATCAAGATCAAGCATCATGACCGCAAGTTGGGTCTTGTGGCGGTCGGCATGGGCAAGTGCATGTTCGAAATAGACATCAAGCGCCAAACGGTTGCCAAGTCCGGTCAGGTTATCGTGATGGGCAATGTGTTCCATCTGGCCAAGGGCTGCGTCCTTTTCCGTCAGCTTGGCAAGCAACGCGTTCAGACTGTTTGACAGGATCTTGATTTCTCTTGCGCCATCAATATCGGGAAGGCGTTCGATCTCACCACGTTTCATGGCCTCAATCGAATGCGCCATCCTGCCGATCGGCCCGACAAAGAAACCAGCCCCCCACCATGCAATCATGCTGGAGATGATACTTAACGCCAAACCCCATGCCATAATGTCACGGCGCAGGTCATACACCGGGTCCAGTGCTTCTTCGACAGGCTGGCGCACCAGAATTGACCAGTTCAGGCCAGCGTAATCAAGGTGACCGTCGGCCGGGGCATAACCCGTCAGATACTCTTCACCATCCGGCCAGGTACTGATCTTCCATCCAATATTGTTTCGCTGCGCCTGCTGCAGTGCATCAAGTTCAAGCGATGATCCGACCAGCGTTCCATCCGCCCCCAAAAGGACTGTGCCATCGGCTGATATGACGAATATATCGACATCGTGATGGATCCCCTGCCCGGCAAAAAGGGTTCTGCGGACATTATCGGCCCATTCCCAACTCAGATGAGTGGCAAGCACACCCGTGAACTGATCGTTGTTGTTAAATAGCGGAACAGCGATATCGACAAACTGGATCGGTTCCCCTTTGTAGCGCGGGAACTTTTCAGCCAGCAATTTCGCGTCGTGAACATCACCGATGAACTGTCCGTTCTTGCCAAACTGAAAAACAGGGCGCTGCGCAATATTGGCGCCGAGCAACAAGTCATTCGTCGAAGCAACGATCGTGCCTTCACGATCAAGCACACCGATCCAGGTAAAGATCGGGATTTCGTGGCTAAGGCGATTGACGATACTGGAAATCTGTTCGGTATCTTTGAGTTCCCGCAGAACAGAGAGCGTGCTTAGAACCGAAACCTCGCCACGGTGGGTCCACATGATACGGTCAAGCTCATCAGCCATCTGACGGGCAATATCAGAAACCCCCAACCCAATCTGCTTTTGCAGATCAGCACCGGATCGCTTTCCGACGACAAAGCTCATCAGCACAGTCAGCCCGACCAGCAGAAGCGCTGTGGCCAGCGCTACTTGCACGCGGATTCCGACCTGTAACAACTTGTTCAAGGCTGATCCTCTCACTCTCAATACTGGGGTCTTTTTTTGTTTTTGAAACCCTCAGCAGCGGTTGTTTTACCACACCGCCTTTATGATCGTGAATATAAGAATCAAGACACGTCTTTTTAAGTAGTTGATCCAACAAAAAACGCGGCAACCGCAAAGGCAGCTGCCGCATTCCCAGTACAGTTTTGCGTGTGGCTAAATGTCAAAAAACACGGTTTCGCCATCGCCCTGCAACACAATGTCAAACCGGTAAACCGGTATCGGTCCGGTATCATCACGATTGGCGATCAGCGTCTTTCGACGGGGTTGCTGTTCTATCAGATTCAGAACCGGATCTATGGCGTTTGCATCTTGTTCGTCAGAAAAATACATCCGGGTATTCAGCCCGATATTGATCCCGCGAGCCACGATCCAGAAGTTGATGTGGGGCGCCATATCCATACCATTGCGGCCCGAGACCCGACCTGGCTTGATGGTTTCAAAGCGATAAAGCGCCGTATCGAAATCCGTTCCCGTCCGGCCCCAGCCGCGGAAACCCTCATCGACCTTGCCTGATTTCTGACGATCAAGTTCGTGGTTATAGCGCCCGTCCGCATTGGCCTGCCATATTTCAAGCAGTGCATCACGAAGTGGCGTTCCCGTGCCATCAATCACCCTGCCTTCGATAATGATCCTCTCCCCGCGGGTGTTTTCATCGGCCAGAATGTTTGTGAAGTTGGTTTCAAAGATGTCAAATCCAGCCTGCTTTGGAATAAGCCCGATATGCACATATGGGCCCGCCGTCTGGGAAGCTGTTTCTTTGAGATAATCAAGGTCCTGTACCATGGATCAGTTTCCTTCCAGACGGTTTTCAAACAGGGTCGAACGACGGCCGCGCAGCACGATGTCGAACTTGTAGGCAATGGTGTCGAGCGGCACGGAGCCCTTCAGATCAATCGGCGCTATCAGGCGGTTAATCGCATCTTCGTCCGGGATGACATGCACAATCGGGCATTCCTTGATCAGCGGATCGCCTTCGAAATACATCTGGGTGATCAGACGCTGGGCGAAACCGGACCCGAATACCGAGAAATGGATGTGTGCCGGACGCCAGCTATTGACGTAATTGCGCCACGGATACGGGCCCGGCTTGATGGTGCGAAAGAAGTAATATCCGTTTTCATCGGTGAGTGCCCGACCGCAGCCGCCAAAGTTCGGATCAATTGGTGCAAGGTAGGTATCTTTTTTGTGGCGATAGCGCCCACCGGCATTGGCCTGCCAGAATTCGACCAGCGTGTTGGGGACCGGACGGTTGTTTTCATCGAGAACCCGACCATGAACGATGATGCGTTCGCCAATCGGATCTCCATCCTTGGCATAGTTGCGGATCAGGTCGTTATCAAGCGGCCCCAGTTCGTGCTGACCGAAGACCGGACCCGTGATTTCAGACAGGGATCCCTGAAGGGACAAAAGTGACTGGCGCGGTGACCGCGCGACCGATGTCTTGTAAATCGGGGTGTAGCCTGCTGGCTGCAGCGTTCTGTCACGCTGATAAAATTCCATGATGTTTCCTCCGCAGATGGATGCGCCGGACAGTTCAGTGTCCGCGTTAAGGCCATCCTGCGCGGCCAATTGCATAAAATAAATGCATCATTTATCATCTTATTCATGAGCAATTTTGATCATTTGGAACTGGACGGCCATGCGCTGCGTCTGTTTCTGGCCGTTCTTGAAGAGGGGTCGGTCACGGCTGCGGCCGAACGGCTTGGCGTGACGCAATCTGCGGTCAGCCATAACCTGACCAAATTACGCCGGATCATGCGCGATCCGCTTTTCACCAAATCCGGGCGCGGGATCGTGGCCACGGCGCACGCACAAAACCTGGCCGAGCAAGCGCGGTTTCTGCTTGATCAGATGCAAGCGTTTGCCAGCGGTGCAGATTTTGAGCCCGATGGCGCATCCATGAGCCTGACAATTGCTGCCAACGATCTGCAGCGTGATCTTTTGCTGCCGACCCTGTTTCGCAATCTGGAAGGTGCGCTTGCCAGTATCCGGATGACGGTGGTGCCATCACTTCTGCCCGGACCCGCCCTGCTGCGCGAAAATCACTGTGACCTTCTGATTTCGCCGCGTCCGCCCGAAGGCGTCGATATTGTGCAAAAGCGCCTGCTGACCGATCATTACATGGTGTTTTATGATCCGGACATGCGCGACGCGCCGCAAAGCGGTGATGACTATCTTGACGCACGTCATGTCACGGTGCGCTATGGCAACAACCGCACGCTTGAATTTGATGATATGCTTGAAAAACAGGGCATTGAACGCAACATCGTTTTGCGGGTGCCAAACTTTACGGCCATTGCCGAATTCCTGCGCGGAAGCAAAATGATCGCAACCTTGCCCAGTCTTCTGCAAAAGCATGCCCTGCGCGATTTTGCCCGCGCCCCGATGCCGGTGACAGAGCTTAAAGAAGGCACGCTTGATTTACCGATTTTCATGTGTTGGCACCAACGCTATCAGCATGACCCATCACATCGCTGGTTACGCGATCAACTTGAAGATGTCGCCGCAACCCGGCTGCGAATGCCAACCAAAGAACCTGTTTCACAACCTTAGGGGCGAGCCCCGCAAAGGACGTCATGACGATTACCGAGATCATCTATTGGCTTGAACTGGCAGGGGTTGCTGTTTTTGCAATCACCGGCGCACTTGAGGCATCCCGTCGTCAGATGGACATGGTGGGGTTCATCCTGATCGCGACCTTTACCGGTATTGGCGGCGGCACAGTGCGCGATGTCATTACCGGGGAAACACCGGTGTTCTGGATCCGTGACACCACCTGGCTTGTGACCTGTGTCGGGGCAGCCGTGATCACGTATTTCACCGCCCATCTGGTCGAGCGACGCTATGTCGCCTTGCTGTGGCTGGATGCGCTGGGGCTGGCGATGTTCGGGGTTACCGGGGCTGCCATTGGCCTTAACCTGGGTGTATCGCCCCTGGTCGCGGTCATTCTGGGCATGATCACCGCCACCTTCGGCGGCATGGTACGTGACGTGGTGTGTAATGAAATCCCGCTTATCCTGCGCCCAGAGATCTATATCACCTGCGCCCTGGTCGGGGCGGCTATTTATGTTGTCGGCACTGCGATCCTTGAATTGCCGCGCGGGCCAATTGCCGTCATTGGCTTTTTTGCAGCCTTCGTGATGCGGGCAAGTGCGATCAAGTTCGGACTGCGTTTCCCGGTCTACAAAACCCGTCCGGGACGTGAATACTAGAAGACCATTAATCTGTCGACGACCTACTCGACGATCAGTTGAACCCGGTCGCTTGAAAAGGCGGTGACACCGTATTCAATCGGCACGCCAGCAGAATCGACGTCGACACTTTCGGTCGAAATCACCGGTCGGTTGCGCGCCTGCTTAAGCAGGTTTGCAACCCGCGATGAGGGCAGGGTCGCGGAAATGCGGGTGGTCTTGCGGCTGTAATCATCAATCCCGAAGCGTTTAAAGGCCTCGGTCAGTGACTTGGTCTCGACAAATATCTCGACAATCCCGTCAAACCTTGCAGCTGGCAGATAACTTGTCGCCACCGCAAGTGGCACACCGTCGGCCTCTGAAACAGAGAACAGCTCAATCACCCGCGTGCCCGGTTTGACATCCAGAAACTGTGCGACTGTCGCAGTGGCCTTGAGAACTTCTGACGAAACAAGGCGTTTGTCGGGCAAGCGATGGCGACCCGATACAATCTGCGAAAAGCGGGTTTTTGAGCCCAGCGGATAATCAAGGATCTGTTCCTGAACAAATGCGCCGCGCCCCTGTTCGACACGGACCACATTGGAATCGACCAATGCGGCCATGGCCCGGCGCACCGTATGACGATTGACGCCAAAACGCCGGACCAGTTCCATCTCGGTCGGCATCTTGTCGCCGGGTGCAAAGACACCATCCGAGATGTCAGCCAGAAGCTGCTTTTCTATTTGCTTCCAGATGGATAGCCCCGGTTCCCAATCCATTGCATTTCCCGTTCATAAAACTTTCACCGCAAGACCTTTGCCAAAGGTGCTGGATCGTCTTATAACGTCAATAGGTATAGACGTCTAGACAAATTTTAGATTTGTCGACATAAGATAAAAAGGGATCAGTTTGATGACGGCGCACCCCGCCCAGAATGCCCGGACCGATCAGAACCGGAACGCAGACACCCACACCGATCCGCAAATCGCTGCGCGGCAGAAATGGATGGCGGTTCTGGCGCGCACATCGCGCGCCCGGCTTGAAACCCAGTGGTCGGAAAATCACAGCAGCGAAAGCTGGACCCACCTGCGCGAACCGCAAATTGGCATGGTGATGGTACGCGGCCGTGCCGGTGGCGCCGGGCAGCGTTTCAACCTTGGTGAAATGACCGTGACACGCTGTGCGGTGACGCTGACTGATGGCACTGTCGGGCATTCCTACGTCAAGGGACGTGATCGTATTCAGGCACAATATGCCGCCCTGTTTGATGCGGTCATGCTGCGCGACGGATCGGCAAGCGACTTTATCGATACGCTAGCTGCCGAACAGGCCGCTGCCAAACGCGATCATGCCCGCAAGGTTGCCGCCACCAAAGTTGATTTCTTCACCCTTGTCCGCGGAGAAGACGAATGACGCCCCAACCCCAATCAACCACCGCCCAGACAAGTGACTTGCTGCCCGGTTTTGATCATGCGGCCTTTGACTCAAACGCTGTTTTTCGCGCCCTGCTTGATGCCATGTCGCGTCCGGGTCGCATTTATGATTTGCCGGTCGCCGTATCCGCCCCCGATGGCCTGAACAAAGCCGCCACTGCAACGCTTCTTGCCATGGCCGATATGGATACGACCATCTGGCTATCGCCAAGTTGCGCGACCAAGGCCGCCGGCGATCATTTGAAATTCCATTGCGGCTGCCCTCTCAGCACGGATGTCAAACAGGCCGATTTTGCGATTGCGCGCATTTCCGATGATCTGTCCTTCGTCACAGACCTTGCCGTTGGAAATGCGGAATATCCGGATCAATCGGCAACCCTGATCCTGATGGTCGATGAGATTTCAGATCGCCCGTCCATGACCCTTAAGGGCCCGGGCATCAAGGATACGCATAGCCTTGCGATCAAGGGGCTCCCCGAAAGCTTCCACGCATGGCGGGCAGAGAACCATCACCTGTTTCCGTGCGGCGTTGATGTGATTTTCGCAAGCGAAGCCCAGATCGCCGCCCTGTCACGCACCACCCGGATCGAGGTCAATTAATCATGTATGTTGCAGTAAAAGGTGGTGAACGCGCCATCAACAATGCGCACAAGCTTCTGGCCGAGCAGCGCCGGGGCGATACGGACATTGCCGAAATCGAAACTGATCAGATCGAACAGCAACTGTCACTGTCCGTCACCCGCGTCATGGCCGAAGGGTCGCTTTATGATCGCGATCTGGCCGCCCTTGCCATCAAGCAGGCCCGTGGCGACCTGATCGAGGCGATCTTTTTGATGCGGGCCTATCGCACGACGCTGCCGCGTTTTGCCTTTTCCAAACCGATCAAAACCGCCGAGATGGATGTTTCACGTCGCATTTCGGCAACCTTCAAGGACTTGCCCGGCGGACAGATCCTGGGCCCGACCTTTGATTACACGCACCGTCTACTGGATTTTACCCTGATGGCCAATGGTGAAGCACCGACCGAGGCACCAAGTGGTGAAAATCCGATTGATGAGAACATGCCGCGCGTTCTCGATGACATCCTGAACTATGAAGGTCTTATTCAGGATGAACCGGTTCCGGTCGATGAAGATGCCCCGGTCGCCGATCTGACCCGCGAGCCGGTCAAATTCCCTGCTGGTCGTGATCTGCGTTTGCAGAACCTGTCGCGCGGGGATGAGGGATTTGTTCTGGCACTCGGCTATTCCACCCAGCGCGGTTATGCCAACAGCCACGCCTTTGTCGGTGAAATCCGCTATGGCACCGTTTCGGTCGAGATCGAGCCCGAGGAGCTTGGCTTTGCAATTGATATCGGTGACATCGAACTGACCGAGTGCGAGACGGTCAACAAATTCAAGGGATCAAAAACCAAGCTGCCGCAATTCACCCGTGGCTATGGTCTTGTGTTTGGTCAGAACGAACGCAAGGCCATTTCGATGGCGCTGGTGGATCGTGCCATGCGCGCCAATGAAATGGGCGAACAGATCATGGGCCCGGCACAGGACAGCGAGTTCGTGATGGAACATAGCGATAATGTCCAGTCCACCGGCTTTGTCGAACATATCAAGCTGCCACACTATGTCGATTTCCAGGGCGAACTTGAACTGGTGCGCCGTATGCGCGCCGAGGTCGAAGAACGTCTGGCGAAAGCCGAAGCTGAAAATGGCACATCCCAACCCGAGGCCGCGGAGTAATCCCATGGAACAGACTGTCAAAAATCCGGCCGACGGGGCACCGGACTATAA